>CALDHQ010000026.1 GCA_937894055.1 uncultured Polymorphobacter sp. | reverse complement strand
GCCAGCATCGACCATCTGCGCCGCTATCTGATGTTGTTGTTCAAGCAAGGGGAGACGCTTCAATGACCCGCACACACGGAAAATTCGTCTGGTACGAATTGCTGACAACCGATCCTGACGCCGCTGCACGATTCTATGGCGCCGTGCTTGGCTGGACGATGCACGGCGCGGCCAATTCGCCCAACGACTATCGGCAGTTCGCAGCGGCCGGCACCGATGTCGCCGGCCTGATGGCGCTGCCCGCGGGCGCGCCGATGCCGCCGGTCTGGCTTGGCTATATCGGCGTCGACGATATCGATGCCAGTGTGGCGGCCATCACTGGCGCCGGCGGCAGCATCCACATGCCGGTCACCGCCGTCCCCGGCATCGGCCGATTTGCGCTGGTTGCCGATCCGCAGGGCGGCATGGTCTATGTCATGCAACCCGTTGGCGACGGCGAGAGCACCTCGTTCTCGACCGACCTGACCGGCCGTTGCAGCTGGAACGAATTGTCGACAACCGATCAGCGCAGTGCACTGGCATTCTACCAGGGTCAGTTCGGCTGGACGCAGGGCGACGCGATGGACATGGGCGCGCTGGGGCAATACCGCTTCATCAACCGTGCCGATGGCGGCATCGGCGCGGTTACACCCTGCCCGCCTGGCGGCCCGCCGACGGTGTGGACCTATTACTTCCGCGTCCCCGACATTGATGCCGCAGCGGCGCGCGTTACTGCCGCCGGCGGCAGCGTCGCGCACGGCCCCAGCGAAGTCCCCGGCGATGACAACATCATCATCGGCATCGACCCGCAGGGCGCCAGCTTCGCGCTGGTCGGCAAGCGCGCTACCGCATGACCATCACCCCGTGCCTGTGGTTCAACGGCGAGGCCGAGGATGCCGCCAGACTCTACACCGCGCTGTTTCCGGACAGCAGCATCGGCGCGGTGTCGCGTTACGGCCCCAGTGCGCCCTTCCCTGCCGGCACCGCATTGATGGTCGAGTTCAGCCTTGGCGGCCAGCGCTTCCAGGCGCTCAACGGCGGCCCGCAGTTCCGGCATAGCGAGGCGATTTCGCTATCGGTTGCCTGCGCCGACCAGGCCGAGGTCGACCATTATTGGGACGGGCTGCTGGCCGGTGGCGGCACCCCGTCGCAATGCGGCTGGCTCAAGGACCGCTTCGGCGTGTCATGGCAGGTCGTGCCCGCAGCACTCGGCCGGTTGATGTCGGCGGGCACGCCCGAACAATCCGGGCGGGTGATGGCAGCGATGCTGAAGATGCGCAAATTCGATGTCGCGGCGCTCGAAGCCGCATTCGCTGGAGACTGAGATGACGCAGGCCGCCCATGAACTGACGGTCACCCGCTATATCGCCGCGCCGCCGGCCAAGGTCTGGCATGCGATGGTCGAGCGTATCGAGGAATGGTGGTGCCCCAGGCCGTGGCGGATGCGCATCATCGATGTCGAATGGCGCGCCGGCGGCCGCTCGGCGATGGAAATGCTCGGGCCCGACGGCGAAGTCATGCCCAATGACGGCATCGTGCTTGAGTTCGTGCCGGGCAAGCGCTGGGTGTCGACCGATGCCTTCACGGCGGGCTGGGTGCCCGCCGGGCCGTTCATGGTCGGCATCTGGGAAATCGCACCCGAAGGCGACGGCACGCGCTACACCGCGCGCGCCCGCCACTGGACCGCGGAAAGCTGCGCGCAGCACAAGGAAATGGGCTTCGAAGCCGGCTGGGGTGCCGCAGCGGCGCAGCTTGCCCAGTTGGTCGAGGCCGGCTGATGCGCGTGCTGGTGATGGTAAAGGCGACCGAGGCCAGCGAGACCGGGTCAACACCGCCCGAATGGACGGCAACGATGATGGCAGCGATGGGGCAGTTCAACGACGAGCTCGCCGCTGCGGGCGTCCTTGTAATGGGCGCGGGGTTAACTCCCAGCACGCATGGTAGGCGCGTCGTGTTCGAAGGCGCCGCGCGCACTGTCATCGCCGGGCCGTTCGCACCCGCGCGCGAACAGGTCGCCGGCTTCTGGCTGTGGGAGGTGCGCGACATCGACGAGGCGGTCGCGTGGGTCAAGCGCTGCCCCAACCCGATGCCTGGACCCAGTGTGATCGAAATCCGCCCGTTCGACGCCCCCGTTGCCGAAGCGTCGCGCCGGATCTAGTGCGTCGTCTGGCGCGATATGTTCGATATCGCGGCAAGCTCGACCTGGCCGATGCTGGCCGATGCTGGCCGAACAGCCGGCGGCGCTGGTTGAGGGTCTATGGCCGACCCGGTCTCGATCGGTTCATAACCCCCCAGCGTGCTGATCCCGAGCGACGTTGATTTGCTCAGCCGCCGCTAGTCGGCGAACAGCGCCGTCATATCCTCGTACGCCGCAACGAAGTTCTCCTTGAACTCTTGCACGACCTGCCCTGCCGACTTCACCTGATCGACCAGCCCGACACCCTGGCCGACGAAATAGGTCACCATGTCGCGCGCCGCCGGATTGCCCGTTGCCGCCGATTTTTCAATCGCCAGCAGTGCGCGTTCGCTGATCAGCGTCTGGTACGGCATCGGCAGCGCGCCGGGGCTGTCGGGGCCGTCCCACGCCTGCGTCCAGCCCGATTTCAGCTGGCGCGACGGCTTGCCGGTGCGGCCCTTCGACCGCACGGTGTCGCGCGAGGTGGCGGCGACCATCTTTTCGCGGAAGATCTCGCTGGTTTCGGATTCGGTGGTGGCGAGCCAGACCGAGCCGGTCCATACGCCCGCCGCGCCCATCGCCATGCAGCCCGCCATCTGGCGGCCGTTCATGATGCCGCCCGCCGCCAGCACCGGCGTCTTGCTGCCGATTGCCTTCAATGCGCCTAGCACTTCGGGCACCAGCACCAAGGTCGAGACTTCGCCGCAATGGCCACCGGCCTCGCCGCCCTGCACGACCAGAATGTCAACCCCGGCTTCGACCTGGCGGATGGCGTGTTCCTTGGCGCCGACCAGCGCCGCGACCGGCACGCCGTGCTTCTTGCCCATGTCGAGCATCGCCTTGGGCGGCACGCCGAGCGCGTTGGCGATCAGCTTGATCGGATGGCGGAACGCGACTTCGAGCAGCGCCAGCGCGTTGGTCGGATCGAACGGCGGTGCGCTGTCCTTGGCGGGCTCGCCGGCTGCACGCTCGTTGCGCGGCGGCGGCGTCACGCCGTTGCGGCTCAGCAGGTCATCGACGAAATCGCGGTGGCCCTGCGGGATTTTCTCGGCCAGCCCGCGCGAGGTCAGCCCCTTGGCGCCGCCAGTGACGAGGTTTTCGGGGATCAGCACGTCGAGGCCGTAGGGCTTGCCGCCGCAATGTGCATCGATCCACGCGAGTTCGACTTCGATGCTTTCGGGCGTGTGGCCGGTCGCACCGAACACGCCGAAGCCGCCCGCCTTGCTGACCGCCGCCACCACATCGCGGCAATGGCTGAACGCCAGCAGCGGAAAGTCGATGCCCAGCATCTCGCAAATCGGTGACTTCATCGTCGAATCTCCCAAAGGCTTGTTTGCAGCCTTCATGCGGCAGTCCGCCCGTGGAGGCAACCATAGCGCCGTTGTGGATGTAACGGCGCTTGCAAAACCAGCCAAAGCCTTGAAGAGGAATGACATATTGCGGCGAACGGGGGCAAACCATGCGCTATGCACGCGCCGACCGGCTAATCCAGCTCGCACTTGAAATGCAGGCCGCGCGCGGCGGGCTGACGCTGACCGACATCGAAACACGCTTCGAAGTCAGCCGCCGCACTGCCATCCGCATGCGCGACGCGGTGCTGCGCGTGTTCCCGCAGGCCGACGAAGTGCCGTCAAACGACCGCTCGAAACGCTGGCGGCTGTCGACACCCGCCACGCGCCCGCTGCTCGGCATTACCGCCGATGACCTTGCGACGATCGAAATCGCCGCGACACGGATGACCGCCGACAATCTGATCGAAGCCGCCGACGAACTGCGCGGGCTGGCGTCCAAGATCCGCGCGTCGATTGCCGCCGAACTGATGCGCCGCATCGAACCCGACCTCGGCGCGCTCGCCGAAGCCGAAGGCATCGCGCTGCGCCCCGGCCCGCGCCCGGCGATTGCCCCGGCGCTGTTTGCGACGTTGCGCGGCGCCGTCAAAGCCTGCCGCAAGGTCAGTTTCAGCTATGCCGGGCGCGGCAGTGGCACCACCGCGACGCGCACCGTGCGGCCGCTGGGGTTCCTCTATGGCCACCGCCACTATCTGGTGGCGATCAACGATGCCGACCCCGCCGCGACGGTGCGCTTCTACAGCCTGCCGCAGATTTCACGGCTGCGGCTGACCGGCGAAAGCTTCGTCCGCGACCCCGGTTTCGATTTGCGCGCCTTTGTTGCGCCGTCGTTCGGCGTTTTCGAGGAGGCCCCCGTCGATGTCGTCTGGCGCTTCACTGCCGCCGCCGCCGCCATCGCCCGCCAGTTCCAGTTCCACCCGAGCCAGACCAGCGAGACCGACGCCGAAGGCCGGCTGGTGGTGCGCTTCCATGCCGGCGGCCTGCTCGAAATGGCGTGGCATCTGATGAGCTGGGGCGATGCCGTCGAAGTCCTCGAACCCGCCGCGCTGCGCGATCTGCTGCCCGCACTAATGCCCGCCTGGCCGGCGCTACCCTGACTGGAACCCTGACCATGACCCCGAATGACACCCCCGCCGGCTATGATGCGGTATCCCAACAAGAAAGCAGTATTCTGGCCATGACCAATCCCGCCATCACCCATTCGTTCGGCGAAGCCCGCCGCCTGATCCACGCGCTGGCGTTTGCCGCGCACAAGCACCGCGACCAGCGCCGCAAGGACAAGGACGCGTCGCCCTACATCAACCACCCGATCGCGCTCGCGCACATCCTGATCAGCGAAGGCGGCGTATCCGATGCGGTGGTACTTTGCGCCGCGATCCTGCACGACACCATCGAGGATACCGAAACCACCTACGCCGAACTGCAAAGCACCTTCGGCACCGAAATCGCCGATGTCGTGATGGAGGTCACCGACGACAAATCGCTCGCCAAGGCCGACCGCAAGCTGCTGCAGATCGAACACGCCGCCAAGGCCTCGCCGCGCGCCAAGCTGGTCAAGCTGGCCGACAAGGTCGCCAATTTGCGCGACCTCGCCAGCACGCCGCCGCACGACTGGTCGATTGACCGGCGTCGCGCCTATTTCGACTGGGCCAAACAGGTCATCGACGGCGTCCGCGGCACCAACGCCCAGCTTGAAGCCGCATTCGACAAGGCCTACGCCGCGCGCGGCTAACCCACCCGCACCGACTGCCCGCCATCGACGGGCAACAGCGCGCCGGTCACAAAGCGCGCATCATCCGACGCCAGCCACAGCGCCGCGTGCGCGACATCCCAGGCGGTGCCCATATGCCCCATCGGCACGCGCGCGTTGCGCTTCCGGCGCAGCTCCGCCTGCGCCTCGCCAGTCATGCCAGCCCAGCCCTGAATTGCCATCGGCGTATCGATCAGCCCCGGCAGAATGGCGTTGCAGCGGATCTGGTCGCGGGCATTTTGCGCCGCGACGCTGGTGGTCAGCTTGTTGACCGCGGCCTTCGACAATTCATAGGCGATGATGCCCGCCGGCGCCAATGACGCCAGCGACGAAATGTTGATGATGGCGCCGCCGCCCTGCGCGCGCATCACCGGCAGCACGTGCTTGATCGTCATCCACATGCCCTTGATGTTGAGCGTCATGATGAAATCGAAGCGGTCTTCGGTCAGCGCCTCGACACTGCCCTCGGCCAGCACACGCCCCTCGAGCACGGCCAGGGCGGTCACGCCGGTCATGCGGCGGAACCCCGGCACGCGGCCCTTGGGCGGCGCCTCGGCGCCCGTCGCGGCTTCGGGGGTCGCCTCGGGGGGCGGCGCGGGGCGGGCGTCCGCGGACGCGCCATTAGCGGCGGCGGTGGGCGGCGCGGACGCCATCTCCCTTCGCAACTGGGACGAGCTGCTCGGCCTGCCGGACGGCGCGCCGGTCGAGGTCGCCGTGCTGTCGATGGGCAACCCGCACGCGGTGCAGGTGGTCGACGATGTCGACACCGCGCCGGTCGAGGTGCAGGGCCCGTTGATCGAGCACCACACCAGTTTTCCCAAGCGCGTGAACGCCGGCTTCATGCAGAT
>CALDHQ010000025.1 GCA_937894055.1 uncultured Polymorphobacter sp. | reverse complement strand
GAAGATCGCGGCGGCGCCTGCCGTGCGCGCTGCGTCGATGGCGGCGTGCATCAGTTCGCTGCCGACGCCGCGCTGCTGGTGCGCAGGCAGTACCGATAGCGGCGCGAGACCGAGGGCGGCGAACGGCGCGGTCATCGGCGACAGCAGGACATGGCCGATAATGGCGTGGTCGGCCTCGGCGACCAGCGAAATGGCGGCGTCGCCGTCGTGGCGGAGTTGGTCGACGAGGTCGGCCTCGTCGGGGCGGGCGAATGCGGCGGTGACGACGGCGAGGATCGCGGCGTGGTCGGCAGGGGTTTCGGTGCGGATTCGCATGGGGGGATGATAGGCGATGCGGGGGTCGTGGCAAGATTCGGGGCGTGCAGAAACTGTGCACGGTATAGTTTGATATCAAACTATCGAGTCAAGGCAGGTGCCGATTCTGATGCATTAAATATATGATATTAAAAGATATAATCCGATACACGGGCCATCGGGTTGCCGGGGTGCATTTTTCGCAAACCCCGTACACCCGTAAAGACTGACCAGATTGCCGAGGGTGGCCCAAGTGTGACGCTGCCCGTTGACCTGCCAATAATGTCCTACCTCGCTCATCCCGAGCGAAGTCGAGAGACAAACCGGGCGTTGGTGTGTGTTGCTCCACCCTCACCCCGCCGCGCGTGCCGCGCGAGTCGCCCTCTCCCCTCGAGGGAGAGGGAAGGCGGGCGCTATGCCGGTATGGCGAGTTTTTTGTCGCTGAAGCTGGTGCGCCACGCACCAAGGTCGGCGAGCATCGTCACCGCGGCATCCTCGGTGGCCCGCGCCGCACTGGGCAGTTCGATCGGGCGTTCGCGCAGGCGCAGTGTCGAGCGTTCGAGCGCATCTGCCGTCTCGGCCGAACGCCGGGCGGCGCCGGCGAAGTCGCCCTGGCCGCGCATGCCGAACACCGCCGAGCCCAGTGTCGGCAGCACCGCGGTCAGCACGCCGAGCGGCACCTTGAACGGCAGCAGCCATTCGGCGTGGGTAATGATCGCCGCCATGATCACCAGCCCGGCGATGACCGTCGCAATGAACAGCCGGTTGCCGATCTCGTGGAGGCGGTGGTCGAGGTGGTGCATGCGGTGCGCGTTGACATGGTTGTACGAAATCTGCGGATCGACTTCCTCGGCGGCGATGTGTTCGGCGACGGTTTCGAGCGCCGCCTGGTCCTTGAGGCTCGGCGGTGCGCCCATCGCGCGCCACGCGGCGGAGGCATACCAGTCGGTCCAGCGCGCCCAGCCGCTGGCGCTGGGGTGGACGGTCATCAGTGGTGTCGCGGCGCCGAGCAGTTTGAGGCTGCGCATCGGCCGCAGCTGTTCCGCCAGAAACCGGTAGTCGAGCCAGCAGCGGTGCCATTCGCGGGCGTTGCCGACGCGGGTGTTGGCGACGACCGCGCCGATCAGCACCAGCTCGCCGCCGAGCAGCCAGACCTTGGCAGCGGGCAACACCAGCCCGAGCACCGCGAGCGTCACCGCGATGGCGGCGGCGAAGAAGTTGAACAGGCTGCCCGAGCGGTAGGTCTGCGCGTAATAGTCGGCGAGCCGGTCGCTCCAGCTGAACGATCTTTCGAGGCTATCGAGCGCGGTGCCGGTGTTGATGCCGGCGTTCACCAGCGCCTCGCGGTAGGGCAGCCAGTCGGCGCGCGTCGTCGCTTCATAGGGGGCGCTGATGAAGTTCGAGCGGTTCATCTTGCGGACGCCGGCGAGCGCCAGCAGCGCCGGATATTCGACGCGCAGCCGCCACTTGCGCTCGTGCTCGCCGAGGTAGAGTTCGATCGCCTTGATCTCGGCCGGGTCGCTCGGCGGCGCAAGCAGGTTCGAGACGATGCGCGCAATCGCCAGCGGTTCCAACGCGCGTTGCGGCACCGAATCGCGGTGCAGCATCGTCGGCGGCAGGCCGTCGAGTCCCGACCACAGCACTTGCGGCGGAATGTCGGGATCGGTCGGGATGTGGATGACCGGCACGCCGCGGCGCACGGCATAGTCGATGACGTCGGCGGTGCCGCCGGGGCCGCGCGATGCCTTGCCGTCCCACACTGCGATCAACACGTCGACCTGCGCCACCGTCGCCTCGCCGGCGAGCGCATAGCCGGTGGCGCCGTCGCTGCGGCTGTTGGGCAAATGCCACCAGCTTTCGCACTGGTCGAACAATTCGTCGAAGCTGTCGCGCTCCGGGCCCGGCGCAAAGTCGTGCCCATATTCGGCATGCGCGAACGGCAGCACCGCGTGCAGACGGTAGCCATGGTCCATCGCGACGCGCGACGCGAGCTGGTCGGCACCCGCCGCGAGCTGCGACAGCATGACGAGGCGCGGCACGGTGTCGTGAAACAGATTGGCATGCTGGCGCCCGACGTCGTGCGCGGCATCGGCGATTTCGCGCAGCAGTTCGCCGATCAGGATTTCCAGCGGCACCAGCCCGGCGGGATCCAGCGCGCGGTGGCCGGTGATGCCGACCGCCAGCCCGAGCACCGGGCGCGGCGGCCCCGCTTGCGCCCCCGCTGCTGTCACGCCGGTCGCACCACAGCGAAATTGTCGATCAGCCGCGTCGCGCCGATGATTGCCGCCGCACACAGCCGCGCCGGCGGCGCACCGGGGTCGAGCCGGTCGAGCGGCTCCAGGGACGCAGCATCGACGAGCTCGACATAGTCAATCTTGCCGAAGCCACCGGCGGTCAATGCGGCGCGAGCGTCCGCCAGCGTCGCGGCGACTGGCGCACCGGCCGTGATGGCAGCGACCGCGCGGCCGAGTGCCTGCGGCAGTGCCAGTGCGCGCTGGCGGTCTTCGGTGCTGAGGTAGAGGTTGCGCGATGACAGCGCGAGGCCGTCGGTGTCGCGCACAATCGGCACGCCATCGACTTCGACGGGCAGATCGAGATCGGCGACCAGTCGCCGGATGATCGCCAGCTGCTGCCAGTCCTTTTCGCCGAACAGCGCCAGGTCGGGCTGCGCCTGTGTCAGCAGCTTGGTGACGACGATGCCGACGCCGTCGAAATGCCCGGGCCGCGCCGCGCCGCACAGCCCGTCGCCGAGCCGGTCGATTAGCACGCGCGTCCCGAAGCCCGGCGGGTACATGACCTCGACGGTGGGGGCATAGACGAGGTCGCAGCCGACGCTCGCCAGCTTGGCGACATCGCCGGCCTCGTCGCGCGGGTAGCGGTCAAGGTCTTCGGCGGGGCCGAACTGGCGCGGGTTGACGAAAATCGAGGCGACGACGCGGTCGGCCCGTTCACGCGCTGCGGTCACCAGCGCGAGATGGCCGGCGTGCAGCGCGCCCATCGTCGGCACCAGCGCAATGCGGCGATGCGCACTGCGCCAACCGGCGACCCGCGCACGCAGCTCGCTGACCGAGCGGACTATGGGGAGGGATTGTGACAAATGCTTCTCCGCAACACCGGGTTTGGCGCACATGACGCGCCGCATCAATTGACTATTTCACACCGGTGTCCGAAACACCGCCGACTAATCAAGACCTAAGTTCGGGGGGCTAACCCAAAATGTCGGAATCCGCTGCCAGCGACGTACAGCCTGCCCGCGCGCATCACATCGTGCTGGGCAACGAAAAGGGCGGTTCGGGCAAATCGACGACGGCGATGCACATTGCCGTGGCGCTGACCTATGCCGGCTTCAAGGTCGGGGTCATCGACCTCGATGCGCGCCAGTCGACGGTGGCGCGCTACCTCGAAAACCGCGCGGCGTTCGCCAAGCGCCGCGACGTCACGCTGTTGGCACCCGATGTCGCCGTCATCCCCGATCTCGACCCGGCGACCGACACTGCGGCGCTGGCGGCGCAGCTGGCCGCGTGGGCGGGGCATGACTTCATCGTCATCGATACGCCGGGGCGCGATTCGGCGCTGGGGCGCGCCGCACTCGCGGTGGCTGATACGGTGGTGACGCCGATGAACGACAGCTTCGTCGATTTCGACCTGATCGGCCAGGTCGACATGGACAGCTACAAGGTCAAGAAACCGAGCTTCTACGCAGAAATGATCTGGGACGCGCGCAAGGCCCGCGCCCGCACCGATGGCGGCACCGTCGACTGGGTGGTGCTGCGCAACCGCCTGTCGACACTCGATGCGCGCAATACGCGGCGCGTTGGTGGGGCGCTCGAGGAACTGGCCAAGCGCGTCGGCTTCCGCGTCGTGCCGGGGCTGTCCGAGCGCGTCATCTTCCGCGAACTTTTCCCGCGCGGACTTACGCTTCTCGACATGGCGGTGCTCGAGGATTTCTCGCTGAGCCATGTCGCGGCGCGTGCGGAATTGCGCGCGCTGGTCACCGCACTGGCGCTGCCGCGCTGGGATGCGCACGCCGCCCCGCAAGCCGCCTGAGCCATGCTCATCGCGCTGCTGCTCGCGCTCGGCCTGGCGTGGTGGATGCACCAGCGCGGCGAGCTGCTGCCCAACCTTCAGCGCGTGCTCATCGGCGGCGGGCTGGCGTTGCTGGCGCTGCGGATGCTCGAAACCGGGCGCATCGGCTTTGCGGTGCTTGTCGGCGCTGCTGCTGCGCTTTGGTGGTTCGGCCAACCCAGGCTGGCGGCGCAACGTGACGGCGCGCGCCGCGCCGCCGATCTCGCCGCGGCGCGCGCGCTGCTCGGCGTCGGCCCCGATGCCAATGCCGCGACGATTCGCACCGCCTGGCGCTTGCAGATCGCCAGCGCGCATCCCGATGCCGGCGGTGACGCCGAGCTGGCGACAAAACTGACGGCGGCGCGCGACTTGCTGCTTGGCCAGCTTGCGGACGACTGAGGCTTTGCTTTAGGGGAGGCCCAGCTTTCCCCCCGGAGCCCGATCATGACGCACAATTTCGACCCCACCACGCTGCGCGAATATGACATCCGCGGCATCATCGGCAAAACGCTGGGGGAGGCCGACGCCGCCGCCATCGGCCGCAGCTTCGGCACCCGCGTCCGCCGCAACGGCGGCAAGCGCGTCGCGGTGGGCTTTGACGGCCGGCTGTCGTCACCGGGGCTCGAAGCCGCGCTGGTCGAAGGGCTCAACGCGGTGGGTATCGATGCGGTGCGCGTCGGTGTCGGGCCGACGCCGATGCTGTATTACGCGGTCTATGAACTGGGCTGCGACGGCGGCGTGATGATCACCGGCTCGCACAATCCGCCCGACTATAATGGCTTCAAGATGATGCTCGGCCACAAGCCGTTCTTCGGCGCCGACATCCGCGACCTTGGCGTGCTGGCCGCCAGCGGCGACTGGGAAAGCGGCACTGGGGGCAGCGAGCATGTCGACATCATGGACCGCTATGTCGACCGGCTGGTGCAGGGCTATGATGCAAAGCCGTTCAACATCGCCTGGGACTGCGGCAACGGCGTCGCCGGGCCGGTCATCGAAAAGCTCGTCAAGCGGCTGCCCGGCAAGCACATCACGATGTTCACCGATGTCGATGGCAATTTCCCCAACCACCACCCCGACCCGACCGACGAAGCCAATCTTGAAGACCTCAAGCGCGTCGTCGCCGAAAACGGCCTCGACTTCGGGCTGGCGTTCGACGGCGACGGTGACCGCCTCGGCGCCATCGATTCGCAGGGCCGCGTTGTCTGGGGTGACCAGTTGCTCGGTATCCTGGCGGAGCCGGTACTGAAGGAACTGCCCGGCGCGACGATCATCGGCGACGTCAAGGCCAGCCGCGCGTTGTTCGACCGTATCGCCGAACTCGGCGGCACGCCGCTGATGTGGAAGACCGGCCACAGCCACATCAAGGCCAAGATGCAGGAAATCGGCGCACCGCTGGCCGGCGAAATGAGCGGCCACATCTTCTTCAAGCACGACTATTACGGCTTCGATGACGGCATCTATGCGGCCGTCCGCCTGATCCGCGCGGTCAGTGCGCTCGGCGGCTCGCTGACCGCATTGAAGGACGCGATGCCGGTCATGATCAACACCCCCGAGCTGCGCTTCCCGTGCTCGGAAGAACGCAAGTTCGTCGTCATCGACGAAGTACTGGCGCGGCTGGCGGCAAGTGGCGCCACCGTCGACCGCACCGACGGCGCACGCGTCACCACCGCCGATGGCTGGTGGCTGCTGCGTGCGTCGAACACGCAGGACGTGCTGGTGGCGCGTGCCGAAGCAGGT
>CALDHQ010000024.1 GCA_937894055.1 uncultured Polymorphobacter sp. | reverse complement strand
CGCACAGACCGCCGCGCTGCAGAACTTTGCCAAGCGCCTCGACGCGCAGGCGCGCGCGACGCTGTCGGCCGATGACGCACTCAACCGCGCGCTGCTCGAAGACCGCATCGACACCGAACTCGCCGGGCGGCGCTTTGACGAGCCGCGCACGCCGTTCATAACCGGCGACGGCTTCTACACCGTCGCCGACTACGCCGCATTCAACACGCGGATCGACAGCGCCGCCGATGCCCGCGCCTGGATGACGCGGCTGTCGGCGCTGCCCGACTACTATGCCGCCAATGTCGCCAATATGCGCCGCGGCATCGCGACCGGCTTCACGCAGACGCAGATTGCCACCCAATCGGCGATTTCGACGCTGCGCGCGCAACTCGCGGCGCCCGCCAGTGCCAGCAGCCTGATGGTGCCGTTCCGCACCCTGCCCGCCACCATGCCCAAGGCCGAAGCCGAGGCGTTGCGCGCCGAAGCTCTGGCGATCGTCGAGACCAAGGTGCGGCCAGCGCAGCGCGCGATACTGGCGTTTCTGGAAACCGACTATCTGCCGCACGCGCGACCCGGTCTGGGCGCGTCCACGCTGCCCGACGGCAAGGCTTACTACGCTTGGCTGGTGCGTCGCCACACGACGACAACGATGACCCCCGCCGAAATCCATGCGCTGGGCCTGCGCGAAATCGCCCGCATCCGCGGCGACATGGCCACCGAGATGGCGGCGGCCGGCTTCAAGGGCACGTTGCCCGAATTCCTGACGCTGCTGCGCACCGACCCGCAGTTCTACGCCACCAGCGTCGATGGCTATGTCGCGCACGCCGCCGAAATCGCCAAGCGCGTCGATCTTGCAGTGCCGGGCGTCATTGGCCGGCTGCCGCGGCTGACCTTCGGCTTCCGCATCCTGCCGCCCGAAGTCGGCGGCTCGTCGAACGGCTATCTGGCGGGCAATCCGGCGCTCGGCATCGCCGGCGGCGTGATGATCCACGGCACCAAGGTGCTCAAGTTCCCGCTGTTCCAGCTGCCGTCATGGGTGATGCACGAAGGCGTGCCGGGGCATCACACGCAGATCGCGCTGGCGCAGGAACTCGAAGGCCTGCCCGCCTTCCGCCGCGCCGACGACCTGACTGCCTATGTCGAAGGCTGGGCACTCTACACCGAATGGCTCGGCGTCGAGATGGGGATCTACCGCACGCCGTACGAACGCTTCGGCCGGCTCAGTTACGAAGCGTGGCGCGCCGCGCGGCTGGTCATCGACACCGGCATCCATGACCAAGGTTGGACGCGACAGCAGGCGATCGACTACCTCACCGCCAACACCGCGCTATCGGCAGGCGAGATCAGCGGCGAAGTCGACCGCTACATCGGCTGGCCCGGACAGGCGCTCGCGTACAAGGTCGGCGAGCTCACCATCCGCCGGCTGCGGGCACGCGCCGAAACCGCGCTCGGCCCGAAGTTCGATGTCCGGCGCTTCCATGACGCCGTGCTCGACAGCGGACCGATGCCGCTCGCGGTGCTCGACCAGCAGCTGGCGGCGTGGCAAGTCGCCGAGGCCAGGCGCTAGCGCGCCGCCGGATCGAAGCGCGCCAGGTCAGGCTCGACCCATGCCGCACGCGCTTCGGGCGTGAACAGCCGGGCGCGCGACCAGCACGCGAACGGCCAGTCCGAACGGCCGTAGCGCGTCGCCATCAGCGCCGCGAGCACATCGCCCAGCGGTGCATCGCCAGCACCTGCCAGCGCCGCCCGTGCGACCGCGAGCGAGGCCTGGGTGATGGTTTCGTGATAGTCCGAGGTTTCGGTGTTCGCGACGCCGGTGGCGGTGTTATAGGCGCGGATGCGCGCGGGCATTTCGGCGTCGCGGCCGGCACGCACCAGCCACAGTGCGGCTGCGAAATGCGCGGCGTGCGTCCAGTCCGATTTGTGCAGGCTGCGGTCGAGCAGCCCATGGGCGATGCGCGCGATATCGGCGTCACCCGGAATGTTGGTCGTCGTCATGAAATCGTCCCTGATTGATAGCGCGGGCACTGGCCCGCCGGCCGTTCAGGGCGTGTCTTCGCGCGCTCAGCCAAAGGCACGCGCAACGACAAACGCCCCGCGAATGCGGGTGCGTTGTTGTCGGGCGCGGAAGGCGTCGGGCGTCATGGGCGCGGCTGATAGTCCAGCCGGCCGTCAGCGTCAACGCTGTCGACGAGTCAGGCGGCGAGCAGCGCTTCGATCTGCTTTTCGAGCGCCGCCGGCGTCACCGTCGGCGCGAAGCGTTCGATCTTGCTGCCGCTGCGGTCGACGAGGAACTTGGTGAAGTTCCACTTGATCGACTTCGACCCGAGCAACCCCGGCGCGGCATTCTTGAGTTCCTCGAACAGCGGCGCGGTGCCGGTGCCGTTGACATCGATCTTGGCGAACATCGGGAAGTCGACGTCATAGGTCAGCTTGCAGAAATTGGCGATCTCGGCCTCGTCACCGGGCTCCTGCGCGCCGAACTGGTTGCACGGGAAGCCCAGCACCGAAAAGCCGCGGTCGGCGTACTTCTTCTGCAGCGCTTCCAGCCCGGCATATTGCGGGGTGAAGCCGCACTTGCTCGCGGTGTTGACGATCAGCAGCACCTTGCCGCGATAGTCGGCCATCTTGACGGGCTTGCCGTCAATACCGGTGGCTTCGATTGCAAAAATGTCGGTCACGCTATGCCCCCTGTTGGCGGTTTCGACTTGGCATAGCGCAACTCGGCGGGCGCTGCCAATGCCGCCGTCATTTGACCAGCCGGCCGTCGATCATGTCGATGATGCGGTCGCAGCGCTGCGCGAGTTCGAGGTTGTGCGTGACGATCAGGAAGCTGGTGCCGCTGTCGCGGTTGACCTCGCGCATCAGCGCAAACACGCTGTCGGCCGACTTGCTGTCGAGGTTGCCGGTCGGTTCATCCGCCAGCACCAGATCGGGCGCCATCGCCAACGCCCGCGCGATGGCGACGCGCTGCTGCTCGCCGCCCGACATCGCCATCGCGGCATGGTTGGCCACCTTGGTCAGCCCGACGCGCGCCAGTAACTCGCTGGCACGCGCGCGGATTTCGGCGGTTTCAAAGCTGCGGTCGACGACCATCGGCATCATGACATTTTCGATCGCGCTGAACGCCGAAATCAGGTGATGCTCCTGAAATACAAAGCCGATGGTATGGCCGCGCAAGCGCGTCAGCTCGGCGTCATCGAGGTGCGTCGTGGCGGTGCCGTTGATCCAGATTTCGCCCGACGTCGGCCGGTCGAGCAGTCCGACAAGGTTGAGCAGCGTGCTCTTGCCCGACCCCGACGGCCCCATCAGCGCCAGAAACTCGCCGGGGTCGAGATGTAAGTCGATGGCGTGCAGCACCTCGATCGCCGACGGCTGGCCGATGTTGTACGAGCGCGTGACGCCCTCCAGCCGCAGCACCGGTTCAACCACGGATCGCCGCCACCGGATCGAGCCGGGCCGCACGCAGCGCCGGCGCCATCGCCGATAGCAGCCCGGTCAGCGGCGCCAGGATCAGCGTCACGATGAACAGCTCGCGCTGCAGGATCAGCGGGAACAGCTCGGTGCCATCGACTTGGCGCACTGCGGCGTGCCACCAGTACAGCCCGCCGACGCCGACCGCCGCGCCGATGACTGTGCCGGCAAGGCCAAGCAGCCCACCCTGGATCAGGAAAATCCGCAAGATCTGCCCGCGCGTCGTGCCCATCGCGCGCAGGATGCCGATGTCCTTCGACCGCTGGATGACCGACACCACCAGCACCGCGGCAATGCCGAACGCCACCGACAAAGCGACGAACACCCGGATCAGCGTGTTCGAGGTCTGCTGCGCGTTCACCGCAGTGAAGAACTGCGCGTTGGTCTTGATCCAGCTGTCGGCGCGCACCGGGTTCGATGCGGCGATCTGCTGCGCCAGTGTTTCGGCGGCGTAGATGTCATGGACGGTGAGTTCGATCGTCGTCACCGCGCCGATGCGGCCGAGCAGCGACTGCGCGGTACGCAGCGCGATATAGGCATTGCGTTCGTTGGCGCCCTTGTTGCCGAGGTCGAATAGCCCGGTGATGCGCAGCACGATGGTGGTGCCGTTGGCGGTTTCGATGTTGAGCTTGTCGCCAAGACTGGCGCCGAGATCCTTGGCGAGTTCAGTGCCGATGATGATCTCGTCGCTCGCCAGCCGGGCATTGCCGGCGACGAGATAGTCGGGGATGCGGACGATGCGGAAATAGCTGTCGGGCTCGATGCCCGAAATCGAGATGGCGCGGCTGGCATCACCGCGCACCGCCAGCGCCGAGCCCGACATTGTCGGTGACACCATCGCGATATCGGGCAGCGTCGCCATGCGCGCGGCAATCTTCGGCCATTGGTCGATCGACACGACGCGCTGCGCCGGGCGCTGGACAATCGCATCCTCGATATCGGCGTCGCGCAACGGCCGCGCCACCTGATCGGGCGGGAGCAACTGGATCTGCGCCGACGAGGTCAGCACGCGGTTGAGGAAGTTGGCCTGCAGCCCGGTCAGCAGCGCCGACATGAAGACGATGACGCCGACGCCGATGGTGATGCCGAGGATGATGAACACCGTCTGCAACCGGCCTTCGCGCAGGAAGCGCACGGCGGCGATCCATTCGAACGGTAGCCACTGACTCATGACGCGACAGGTCGGACCCGCGCGCCCGCGACGATTTTCGACGACGCCGGGATCAGCTGTTCGCCTACCGCGACACCCGACACGATCTGCGTCTGGCTGGTGCCCTGCAGGCCAAGCTTGGCCGGCTGGTGCACCGCACGCCCGCCACGCACCACCATCACCCAGGGCTGCGGCGCCAGTGCGTCGCGGACATCGGCGATGGGGGCGAGCAGCACGTCGTTGCGCCGCGCCACCTCGATATCGACCGACACCGTCATGTCCTGACGCAGATAGGCCGGCGGCTTGGCGACATCGAGCTTCATCTGGATCGACGCGCGGGCGATATCGATGCCGGGGTTGATATAGGCAACCGTCGCGTCGAAGCGCTGCGCCGGATAGGCGTCCGCCGACGCCAGCGCCGGTTGGCCGAGCGCGATCTTGCCGATGTTGCGCTCGTCGATCTGCAGCACCAGCTGCGTCGTGCCGCCCGGCGCCAGCACCATCAGCACCTTGCCGGGGTCGACCACGGTGCCGCGCTCAACGCTGCGGCTGATCAGCGTGCCGGCGCGCGGCGCGCGGATATTGGCATAGTCGAGCCGCGACTGGACGGTGGTCAGGTTCGCGCGCGCCTGCGACAGCTGCGTCTGGCCGGTGACATAGTCGCTGCCGCCGGGGCTGGCGGTGTAGACTTGGCTCTGCGCGGTGCGGGTCAACGCACGGGCGACATCAAGCGTCTTCTGCGCGTCATCGAGGAACGCCCGCGTCTCGAAGCCCTTGCTGAGCAACGTCGAGGCACGGTCGAACGACTTTTGCGCGATCAGCAGATTGGCTTGCGCCGCCTTGAGGTTGTCGCGCGCCGACGGCAGCGTCAGCTCCTGCAACTGGCGCATATGCGCCTGCGCCTGCGCGACGCCGCCTTGCGCCTGCACCACCGCGGAATCGAGTTCATGCGTATCAAGCGTGACCAGCAACTGCCCCGCTGTAACGCGCTGGCCTTCGCGGACCGGAATGTTGGCGACGGTGCCGGTAATCTGGCTGGCAATCTCGACACGGTAGGGCGTTTCGACATGGCCGCTGGCGACCACGGTTTCGACCAGATTGCCGCGCCGGACAGTATCGACAACGACCGCCGTGCCGGCCAGCATGCGCCAGCCCAGCCAGAGCGCCAACGCGATGCCGGCCAGCGCTGCAACAAGCCAGCCCTTGTGCGTCGCAATCCAGGCGAACGTCGTACGCGATGCCGCCGCTGGCGGTGGCGCAGGCTCGGCCGTCGGCACACGTGGTCCGACGTCAGCCCGCGGAGGTGGGGACGCGATGTTGATGGAAGTGTCCTTGCGGCTGGTCGGAATGCCAGAAGGCGAGCCTAGGCCCGCGCCGCTTTGGCTGACAGCCGCGGAATATACTTACGGGATTACCACATCCCTGTCGCCAGAAGCGCAGCGCTTCGAATGTGTGTGGAACTGGATTGCTGATTGGCTGGGGCGGCAGGGCACTCAGCCAAGCGTGGGCATATCAGCAAAACCACGCATTTCCGCCATTTCCGGCGGCAACAATCAGGAAGTGGCTACATACATTGGCTACAATCATTGGTCACGAAGAAAGTTGTCGGCCGCCCACAAAGCGGCCATCCGTAAGCACCCATTCGGATTGCGAGCAGCTCGTCTATGTCTTGTATGGGGCCGTTAGCGGAATGGCAGCTTGCCGGCCTGGAATTATGACGAGCTGCCATTCCCTCAAGTCGCTCGACGAATGCATAGAAAAATCGGTTTGCGGCGCTAGCGCCTGCGCTACAGCGCCTCCGCCGCTGCGTCGAACCGTACCTGCGCTGCCAGAATCTGATCGATATTGTGTTCGGACCAGATGCGCAGCAGATCGACCGTCAATGCAAGCGTCTTACCCAGTTCTGTGATTGAGTATTCGACCGTCACCGGAACCGTCGCGGTCACCTTACGCGCCACGATGCCGTCCCGTTCGAGGCGCTTGAGGGTCTGCGACAGCATCTTCTGCGAGATGCCGCCGATGTCGCGGCGCAGCTGATTGAAGCGTCTGGGCTGGTTGCAAACCGCGCTCACCGCCAGCACCGCCCATTTGTTGGCGACGCGGTCGAGCACGAGCATCATCGGGGAGTCGGGTTCAAGTGGTGTGTCGGACATGGGCGGTTTCCAAGCGGTGACTAGGGTTCGAACAAGTGCCTACTTTACACTTAAAGTAGAAAAACACACTAGGTAACTATTGTATACCTAGTGCACGATCGCGAAAGGCGCTCCACCATGAAGATCACGCTATTCGGCGCCACTGGCATGGGCGGCAAGGCGGTGCTGCGCAAGGCGCTCGAACGCGGCCATGACGTGACGCTTCTGCTGCGCCCGCAAACCGCCAGCGGTGCTTCACTGCCGCAGCACGTCCGCGTAATCGCCGGCGATGCACGTGACCCCGATGCAGTGCGCGCGGCACTGGTGGGGGGCGATGCGGTCATCCAGTATCTCGGCGTTGGTGGCATGGGCGACGGCAAGCCCAATGACCTGGTGCCTGATGCCACACGCGTCATTCTGGACGAAATGGCGCAGCAGGACATCACGCGCATCGTCTGCGCGAGCAACATCGGCGTGCCGGGATCGGGGGCGTGGCTGTTTCGCAAGCTGCTGGTGCCACTGGCGGCGCGCAAGCTCATCCCGATCCTGGCTGCGAAAGTGAAGATGGAAGCCATACTACGCGCCAGCAGCGCCGACTGGACGGCGGTACGGCTGGCCGCGCTCAACGAAAAGCCCGATCGCGGCAGAGTGCGCGTCTCCGCCGAAGGGCTGACACAGGGCTATACAATCACCACCGGCGATGCGGCCAATTTCGTGCTCGACAGCATCGAGCTACGGCAATTTTTGCGCCAGACCGTCGCCATTTCGAACTGACCGCCCCTTCGCCACGCAGGAACCGCAGCATGACCCAGCCCCGCATCCTCATCCTCGGCGCAACCGGTGTTACTGGCGGTGCGGTCGCTGCACTGCTCGACAATGATGCGCGTATCGAAGTTGTGCGCGCGGCGCGCCGGCCCGAACAGATTGCGGCATGGCAGGCCGACGGCAAGGCAGCCGTGCTGCTCGACCTCGCGGACCCGCGCAGCTTCCCCGCCGCGCTCGCGGGCATCGACCGGGTGTTCATACTCACCGCCTACACCATAGAAATGGTGCATCAGGTGAAGTGCATCACCGATGCCGCAGCCGATGCCGGGGTGGCGTTCATCGTCCACCTCGGCGTCTTCAGCAACGGCCGCGAAACCGATCCGCACTTCGTCTGGCACGAGCTGGTCGAGCGCTATATCGAAGGCAGCGGTGTCGCCTGGTGCCACCTCCACCCCAATATGTTCATGGAAAACCTGCTGACCACGCAGCGGCTGGTCGGCGATACCTTCCTGTGGCCGATGGCTGACAAACGCGTCGGCTGGATTGCCGGTGACGATCTCACCGCCGTCGCCGAACTTCGACCAGTCGAGCGTGGAGGCCATCACGCCCGGCGACTACCTGGATCGCCACCCCACCAACCAGGTGGCCACGCCCAGCCTCTCGTCCTGGGGCGCCAAGGGCTACGCCGAGCAGGGCCTCGGCACCGGCCAGCAGGCGCGAATCCGCGGCATATATCGGCTGGTAATGCAGAACAAACTCCCTGCGCTCATGGGCAGCGGCCAGATCTTCGGCCACTTCGCGGGCAAGGTCTTCGGTAGCGGCTTCCACCATGACGCGCACCAAAGGCTCTGTGCCACTGGCGCGAATCAACACCCGCCCAGAATCGCCCAGCTCAGCCTCGGCAGCGCGGGTGGCGTCCCACAAGGGCTGATGGCCTTCCCAGTCAAAACCAGGTTTCAAACGCACATTGATCAGTGTCTGCG
>CALDHQ010000023.1 GCA_937894055.1 uncultured Polymorphobacter sp. | reverse complement strand
TGGTCGCGGCCACCAAGGAACTCGACGCCGACATCGGCGACGGCAACATCGCCATCGTGGTGCCCGACAGCATGTTCGAGGCCGTCGCGGGTGCACTCACCGATGCCGGCATCGAGCACGGTGAAGCCACTCGCTCGGGGCTCGAGATGGGCATCACCGTGGTGCCGGTCAGCGTCGTGAAGGGCCTCGAACTCGACGGTGTCATCGTGGTCGAACCGGCCCGCATCGTCCGCGACGAGGAGCAGGGCCTGCGGGCGCTGTACGTCGCGCTCACGCGCAGCACGAAGTGCCTCACCATCGTGCACTCCGACGACCTGCCCGAGGCGATGCGCTGAGAACACCCCGATCCGGGTGAGCCGCACCACGCCGGAACGCGGCAGCATGGGCACATGCTCCTTCGCCCTGCTGCGGTCGCTGCCGCACTGGGCACGGTGAAGGTGTAGCTGCGGTTGCTGCCGCTGGTGCCTGTGGTAACGACATCATTGACGATGATCTGCTCACCCGCGTCCGTGAGAAGCCCGTTGTTGTTGAAGTCGATCCAGCCGTTGAGGAATGAGTCAGCCCCGCTGGTGTTCGTGACATTGACGGTCACGCTCACACCGGACTGTCCCTGAATGACGGTGGCAGGCAGCGTCACACCGTCTTCGTCATCGCTGCCATTGGTGTCATCACCCGTCGCCGCTGCATTGGCGAGTCCGGAACTTTCGCTGTCCACCAGCGCGCCCATCCTCACTGAGGTCGCAATGGTGCTGCCGGCAGTGCCGAAGGAAGAATCGTCGCCGAAGTCCGATGGCGGCAGGATATTGACCACGTAGTCTTCCACCTCTCCGTTGCCGCTGGCTCCGGTGGAGCCCGGGCTGCTGGTGGAGGTCAGTCGCACTCGCACACCCGCAGTGCCCACGCTGGCGCCGGCCGGAACCGTGAAGTTGAGAGTCCTGCTGCTGTTCGATGTGCCGGTCGTGATCAAGGTGTTGGTCGCAATCTGCTCACCGGAATCGGTCAGCACGCCGTTGTTGTTGTAGTCGATCCAGGCGTTCAGGTAAGCCGTCGCGCCCGTGGCGTTGGTGCTGTTCACGGTCATGCTGCCGGAAGTTCCCTGCACGATGTTTGCTGGCAGCGTTACGCCGTCTTCATCATCAATGCCGGAGAGATCATCGCCCGTGGCCGTAGCGTCGGTGGTCGCGGCAGACTCCGCATCAATCAGCGCGCCGAGCTTGAGGTTGGAGTTGTAGTTGCTGCTGACGCTGCCAAGCCTGCTGACGCCCCCAAGGCTGAAGAGAAGAAAGACGCCGCTGCTCCTGCTCCGGCCGCCGCTCCTGCCGCTGGCGCTGCCGACGCGGCTGATCCGCCTGCCCGAGTCGGCGATCCAGAACGGCCAGGACTTCAGCTATGTCTGGACCATCGAAAAGGACAGCAAGGCGGTGCTGACCAAGGTCACCATCGCCGGCCGCAACGACGGCTATGCCTATATCGCCTCGGGCCTGCAGCCCGGCGCGCAGGTCGTCACCGACGCGCTCGCCAAGCTCAAGGCCGGCGGCAAGGTCAAGACGCGTTCAGGTAAGCCGGGCGGCGACAAGTCCGGCGACGCCAAGCCGGAGCGCCCGGCGTGAATTTCGTGCGCGCTGCGGTCGAGCGCCCTATCGCCACGGTCCTGCTGACCATCGCGATCGTGCTCGCCGGGATGTTCGCCTATCGCCAGCTGCCGGTTGCTGCGCTGCCGCAAGTCGATTTCCCGACGATCCAGATCCAGGCCAATCTGCCCGGCGCCAACCCGTCGACGATGGCGAGCGCTGTGGCGACGCCGATCGAGCGCCAGCTCACCAGCATTGCCGGCATCGAGCAGATCACCTCGGTCAGCTCGACGGGCAGCACCCAGGTGACGGTGCAGTTCAACCTCAACCGCAACATCGATGCGGCGGCGCTCGACGTGCAGACCGCGCTGTCGGCGGTGGCGCGCCGGTTGCCGCAGGAAATGCCGTCGCCGCCGTCGTTCGAAAAGACCAACCCCGCCGACCAGTCGGTGCTGATTCTGGCGCTGCGCGACCCGACGCGCTCGCTGTCCGACCTGCAGACGATTGCCGACACGACGATCATCCCGCGCATTTCGACACTTCCGGGCATTTCGCGCGTCGAGGTTTACGGCGCGCGCAAATACGCGGTGCGCATCCAGTTCGATCCGCAGGCACTCGCAGTGCGCGGCCTGACGCCCGAAGACATTCGCACCGCGATTTCGGCGGCGAACAGCAACTCGGCGGTCGGCGTCATCGCCGAGGGGCCGCGCGCCTATATCCTTGATGCGACCGGCACGATGAAGCGCGCCAGCGACTTCGCCAACGTCATCATCGGCTACAAGAACGGCCTGCCGATCCGCGTTTCGGATGTCGCGACCAGCCTCGACTCGATCGAGAACCTGCGCGGCGGCACCAAGTTCAACGGCGTCACCTCGATCACGTTCGGCATCAAGCGCCAGCCTGGTTCGAATGTCGTGGCGCTGGTCGACAGCGTCGTCGCGCTGCTGCCGAGCATCCGCGAAGGGCTGCCGCCGAATACCGAGCTCGACGTGCTCGTCGACCGCTCGCAGTCGATCCGCCATTCGGTGCATGACGCGCAGATGACGCTGATCGGCACCGCGCTGCTGGTCATCCTCGTCATCTATCTGGCGCTCGGCGATGCGCGCGCAACGCTGATTCCGGCGGTCGTGCTGCCGGTCGCCGCCATCGGTACGTTCGCCGGCATGTATGCGCTCGGCTTCAGCCTCGACAACCTCAGCCTGCTGGCGCTGACGCTGGCGACGGGGTTTGTCGTCGATGACGCCATTGTCGTGCTCGAAAACATCGTGCGGCGTGTCGAAAAGGGCGAGCGGCCACGCCCGGCAGCGATTGCCGGCACCAACGAAATCGCCTTCACCGTCATCTCGATCTCGGTGAGCCTTGTCGCGGTGTTCATCCCGCTGCTGTTCATGAGCGGCATCGTCGGGCGGCTGTTCCGCGAATTCGCGCTGGTGCTGACGATTGCCATCGGCGTGTCGGCGATCGTCTCGCTGACGCTGACGCCGATGATGGCGGCGCGGCTGCTCAAGAGCGGCCATGAAAAGCCCGGGCGCGTCGCGCGCTGGTCGACGCGGATGTTCGACCGTGCCGGCCGCGCCTATGCGCGCGCGCTCGATTCGACGCTGCGTCACCGCAAGGCGGTGCTGATTTTCACCGCCACCTCGCTGGGTGTGGCGATCTGGGGCTTCACCGCGATCCCCAAGGGCTTTTTCCCGACCGAAGATACCGGCGTGATGTTCGTCGGCACCGAAGTCGCGCCCGACTCGTCCTATTCGACGCTGCTTGAGAAGCAGGACAAGATTGCCAAGATCCTGCTCGACGATCCGGCGATCATCCGCGTCAATTCGATTGTCTTCGGCGGCAATTCGGGGCGGCTGTTCGCGCAGATGTCGCCGCGCGCCGAACGTGACAGCGCCGATGTCATACAAGCGCGGCTGCGCAAGAAGCTCAACAGCGTGCCGGGCATTTCGGCGTTCCCCAACATCCCGCAGAATCTGACGCTGGGTGGCCGGTCGAGCCCGAGCAACTTCCAGTACACGCTCGCGTCGGTCGATCAGGAGGCGCTGTACAAGCTGGCGCCGCAGTTCGAAGCGGCGTTGCGCGCGACGCCGGGGTTCGAGGACGTCACCTCCGACTTCCAGCGCGGGGCGCGGCAGGCGCGGGTGGAAATCGACCGCGATGCTGCCAGCCGCCTCGGCGTGCCGGTGCAGGCAATCCGCGACACGCTGTATTCAAGCTTCGGGACGCGGCAGATTTCGACGATCTATACCGATGTCGACAGCTATGAAGTCATCCTCGAGATCGACCCCAAGCTGCAGATGACCCCCGACACCATTGCGGCGCTATATGTGCGCGGCAACACCGGCGCCGTCGTGCCGATGTCGGCGGTGACGCGCACCGTCATCGAAGGCGTACCGCTGTCGGTCAGCCACCAGAGCCAGCTGCCCGCCGTCACCATCGGCTTCAATCTGTCGAAGGGCGTGCCGCTGAGCGCCGCGCAGACCAAGATCGAAGCCGCACTCGCCGATCTGCAGGCGCCGTCGACGATTTCGGGGTCGTTCCAGGGCAACGCGCAGGCGTTCGAGGAATCGAACAAGGGCATGGGCTGGCTGTTCCTCGCCGCCGTGCTGGTCATCTACATCGTGCTCGGCGTGCTGTACGAAAGCTTCATCCACCCGATCACCATTCTGTCGGGGTTGCCGGCGGCGGGCATCGGCGCGCTGCTGGCGTTGTGGGTGTTCAACATGCCGCTCGATGTCATCGGCATCATCGGCGTCGTGCTGCTGATCGGCATCGTCAAGAAGAACGCCATCATGATGATCGACTTCGCGCTGAGCGGCATGCGCGACAACGACTGGTCGCCCGAAAAGGCGATCCGCGAGGCCTGCCGCCAGCGTTTCCGGCCGATCATGATGACGACGGCTGCCGCGATCGCCGGCGCACTGCCGCTGGCGCTCGGGCTCGGCGCGGGCGCCGAACTGCGCCAGCCGCTAGGTGTCGCGGTGCTCGGCGGGTTGCTGTTCAGCCAATTCCTGACGCTGTTCATCACGCCGGTGATGTTCCTCGCGCTTGAAGGCATTGCCCAGCGCCGCCGCGCCTGGGCACTTGCGCGCCGCGAAAAGGTTTTCGCCGAGTAAACGCCATTCATCGTGCCGCAAGCGCTGCGAGCGCAGTCTTCGCTGTCCACTGGAGGGCTTGGAATGATTGCACCGCGTTTGTTGTTGGTTTCGGGATTGCTGGCCGCGCTCGGCGGCTGCGTCGATTACGGCGCGCAGGGCTATATCTCGACACCCGTCGCCAATGCGCCGCCGTATGGGCCGGGCAATATCACCTCGGTAGACCAGTTCCAGAACGCGCTGGCGCCGTTCGGCCAGTGGCTGCAGTCGCCGCAATGGGGGCTGGTCTGGCAGCCGCAGGTCACCCGCGGCTGGCAGCCATACACCGTCGGGCGCTGGCTCGATGACCCCAACTACGGCCGCACCTGGCTCGGCGATGAGCCGTGGAGTTGGGCGACCGATCACTATGGCCGCTGGGGTTATGACAATCAGCTCGGCTGGCTGTGGGTGCCCGGCACGCAATGGGCGCCGGCGTGGGTGGCGTGGCGCGACGGCAGCGAAACCGCGGGCTGGGCACCGCTGCCGCCGATGATCGGCTACGGCGCGGCGCTGGGCTTTGCCTATGACAGCTGGGGCTATGACCAATGGTATGCGCCGAGCTGGGTCTATGTGCCGCGCGGCTCGCTGTACGCGCCCTATCCGAACCGCCAGCGCGTGCCGCGCGACCGTGACCGCGACCAATGGAATGCGACGCGGCCGGCACAGCCGGGTCACCACAGTAGCAACTATCAGGGCGGCAGCTATCCGGGTCGACCGCAGGGCGGCGGCCAGCCGGGTTCTCCGCAGGGCGGCGGCTACGGGAAGCCGCAAGGCGGTTATGGCCAGCCGCACGGCGGTTACGGCCAGCAGCAGGGCGGCAGCGCCAACACCGGCAACCGGCCCGGGAATCCCTATTATGCCCCGAACAACGGCCAGCCAAACGCGCAGCACAACCCGCCGGGCAATGGGCAAGGCAACACGCGGCCGCCACGCAATCCCTATGGCCAGAATACCGCGCCGCCGCCGCGTCCGCAGCAGGATTACGGCCAGCCGCCGCAGCCCTCGCGCGGCGGCTCGGGCAACACGCCCGCGCCACCGAACGGCGGTGCCAGTGCGGGTGAAAATCATGGCGGCGGGCGTGGTGGCCATGCCGCCGGCCAACCGCAGGGTGGCGGCCCGCAGGGTGCGCGACCAGCACCACCGGTGACGCCGGCGGCCGCCGAACCGCCGCAGCAGCGCAGCGCACCGCCGGCCAAGGGACCGGGCAATGAAAAGGCGGCCAAGGAGCCCGAATAGTCCGCACCGCGTTGGCAGGCGCAGCCTCATTTGCGGCGCTCACCGCAAAGGGGCTTGCGTGTTTCTTTCGCACTGCACAATATGGCGCCAACAACCTCGGGGGTATTGATTGCCGCAACCATTGGCCTTTGACGAAATGTTCGGCTTCGACGCCGCCGAACTCGCTGCAGCACGGACCGTGCGTCCGGCCTATCAGCCGTTGCGCCACTGGCTCGAAGGTTCCCCGCGCGAACTTATGGAAACCCGTCGGCGTCAGGCGGAACTGTTCTTCCGCCGCATCGGCATTACCTTCGCGGTCTATGGCGACCCCGATGCCGCCGAGCGGCTGATCCCGTTCGACATCGTGCCGCGGATTCTCGCGCGCGAAGAGTGGACTGCCCTTGAGGCCGGCCTCAAGCAGCGCGTCGGCGCCTTGAACGCCTTTCTCGCCGACATCTACGGCAAGCAGGAAATCCTGCGCGCCGGACTGGTGCCGCCCGAACTGGTGCTGCTCAACCCGGCGTTCGCGATGAGCCAGATCGGCAAGCGCCCGGTCGGCGACATCTGGGTGCAGATCGCCGGCATCGACCTGGTGCGCACCGATGCCAACCAGTTCTTCGTGCTCGAAGACAATGCGCGGACGCCGTCGGGCGTGTCGTACATGCTCGAAAACCGCGAGGTCATGCTCAAGCTGGTGCCCGAGCTGTTCGCCAACCTGCACGTCGCGCCGGTCGAGGCCTATCCTGAAAAGTTGCTCGAAACGCTGCATTCGGTGGCGCCGCCGGGCGCCGGTGACGAGCCCAACAGCGTGCTGCTGACGCCGGGCCAGCACAACAGCGCCTTCTACGAACACAGCTTCCTCGCCGACAAGCTCGGCATCGAACTCGTCGAGGGCAATGATTTGTTCGTGCGCGACGACGTCGTCTACATGCGCACCACCGAAGGCCCGCAGCGCGTCGATGTCATCTACCGCCGCCTCGATGATGATTTCCTCGATCCGCTGGCGTTCAATCCGGCGTCGATGCTCGGCGTGCCGGGGCTGATGAGCGCCTATGCCGCCGGCAATGTCACGCTGGCCAATGCGGTCGGCACCGGTGTCGCCGATGACAAGGCGATCTACAGCTACATGCCCGAAATCGTGAAATTCTACACCGGCGAGGAGCCGCTGCTGTCGAATGTGCCGACGCACCGCTGCCGCGAACCCGAAGCGCTGGCCTATGTGCTCGACCATCTGCCCGAACTGGTGGTCAAGGAAGTCGATGGCTCGGGCGGCTACGGGATGCTCGTCGGCCCGCACGCACCGCGCGCGACGATCGAGGCGTTCGCCGCGAAGCTGCGCGCCGCGCCCGAAAAGTTCATTGCCCAGCCGACGCTGGCGCTGTCGACCTGCCCGACCTTGTGCGACAGCGGCGTCGCGCCGCGCCACGTCGACTTGCGGCCGTTCGTGCTGAGCGGCACCAACGGCGTGCAGATCGTGCCGGGCGGGCTGACGCGCGTGGCGCTCGAATCCGGCTCGCTGGTGGTGAATTCGAGTCAGGGCGGCGGCACCAAGGATACATGGGTGCTCGATGACTGATCGGGTGCTCTGATGCTGTCACGGACCGCAGGCAGTCTTTACTGGGTCGGGCGCTATCTCGAGCGCGCCGAATATCTGACGCGGCTGATCGAGGCGACGCTGCGGCTGGCGGCGCTGCCGTCGAGCTATGGCGGCGCCGGCAATGCCTGGGACAGCGCGCTGGCGGCGGCATGGATGAAGCCGCTGCACGAAGAACTCGGCCGCGCCGGTGACGAGCAGGGCGTCAGCGCCTTTCTGACCGTCGACAGCGAAAACCCCAGCTCGATCCGCGTCTGCCTCGAACGCGCCCGCGCCAACGCCCGCAGCGTCCGCACCGCACTGACGCTCGAGGCGTGGGAAGCGATCAACGGCGCCTGGCTCGATGTCCAGAAATTCGGCACCCGCCTCGAAAGCCGCGAGCAGCTGGTCCAGCTGCTCGACACCGTCAAGGTCGCGATGCTGGTGTTCGACGGCGCCGCGCACCGCACGATGCTGCGCGGTGATGCCTATTGGTTCATCCAGCTGGGTGCGGCGATCGAACGCGCCGACAACACCGCGCGGCTGCTCGACGTGAAGTATCACCTGCTGCTGCCGCACGGCGAAAGCGTCGGCGGCGGGCTCGACTATTTCCAGTGGACGACCATTTTGCGCACCGTGTCAGCGCTGACCGCGTATCGCTGGGTCTACCGCGACGCCGTGCAGCCGCTCAAGGTCGCCGACCTGCTGATCCTCAACACGCAGATCCCGCGCAGCCTGACGAGCTGCTATCAGGAAATCCTGCGCCGGCTCGACCAGCTGGCCGCCGGCCACGGCCGCCGCGGACCGGCGCACCGGCTCGCCGCGCACGGGCTGGGGCAGCTTGAAGGCGCCAGCATCGACCGCATCTTCTCGGGCGGGCTGCACGAATTCCTCGGCAATTTCATCAGCGAAAACAACCGTCTCGGCAACGCCATCGCCGAACAATATCTGTTCTAGGTTCAGGTAAACCCATGCG
>CALDHQ010000022.1 GCA_937894055.1 uncultured Polymorphobacter sp. | reverse complement strand
GGCAGGCGTGACGCCTGCACCCGAGACCAAGTCATTCCCGCGCAGGCGGGAATCCATCTTGAGGCCGCGCAGGCAATGGATTCCCGCCTGCGCGGGAATGACTCTGGTGAATGGAAAGCCGCCCCAAACCAATGGGTGCAGGGCCAAGGCCCTGCCCGCCGGAGGCCCTTAAATCCTAATCGCGCAGCAGCTCGTTAATCGCCGTCTTCGCGCGCGTCTGCGCATCGACGCGCTTGACGATGACGGCGCATGACAGGTGCGGCCCGGGCGTGCCGTCGGGCAGCGGCTTGCCGGGCATCGAGCCGGGGACGACGACCGAATAGGCCGGGACGCGGCCGACGAAGATTTCGCCGGTGTTGCGGTCGATGATCTTGGTGGTTGATGACAGGAACACGCCCATCGACAGCACGGCGCCGCGTTCGACATGGACGCCTTCGACGACTTCGGAGCGCGCGCCGATGAAGCAGTCGTCCTCGATGATGACGGGGGCGGCCTGCAGCGGTTCGAGCACGCCGCCGATGCCGACGCCGCCCGACAGATGGACGTTGGCGCCGATCTGCGCGCAGCTGCCGACGGTGGCCCAGGTGTCGATCATGGTGTTTTCACCGATGTTGGCACCGATGTTGACGAAGCACGGCATCAGCACGGCGCCCGGTGCGACGAACGCGCCGCGGCGGACGATGCTGCCGGGCACGGCGCGGAAGCCGGCGTTGCGGAAGTCCTTTGCATTCCAGTTCAGGAACTTCGACGGCACCTTGTCCCACCAGTGCGCGCCGCCGGGGCCGCCGGCGATCATTTCCATGTCGTTGAGGCGGAACGACAGCAGCACCGCTTTCTTGATCCATTCGTGCACGACCCAGCCATGGTCGTGGCCGGTGGCGACGCTGAGCGTGCCTTCGTCGAGGCGTTCGATGATGGCCTCGACGGCCCCGCGCACTCTGCCGCCGGTGGTCGCGGACAGCGTGTCGCGCTCTTCCCAGGCGGCTTCGATGATCGGCTGCATTGCGGTCATGCGTTGGTCTCCAGTGTCGCGACAACGGCGTGCAGCCAGTCGCTCAGGTCAGATATTTCGAAATCGATATACTGCGCAAGGTCGGCGCCCGGGCCTTGTTCGGAGCCGTTGTTGATCCACACGGTTGTCATGCCGATTGCGTGCGCCGGTGGCAAGTTGCGCGCCATGTCTTCGGCAAACAGCGCGCGCGTCGGGTCGATGGCATAGGCGTCGCACAGCCCGGCATAGGCGCGCGGGTCGGGTTTGGGCAGGTAGCCGGTGGCGTGGATGTCGTGGATGACTTCGAAGGCGTGGGCGAGGCCGAGCCGGTCGAGCACGCGCGCCGCATAGGGAATGTCGGCGTTGGTGAACACCAGCTTGCGCCCCGGCAGTGCGGCAATCGATTCGACCAGCCGCGCGTCATGTTCAATCACCGACACGTCGATATTGTGGACGAAATCGAGGAAGTGATGCGGGTCGACGGCATGTTCGTCCATCAGGCCCCTGAGCGTCATGCCGTGGCTGTGGAAGTAATTCTTCTGCACCACCCGCGCCGCTTCGGCATCCACGCCCAGCAAGTCGCTGATATAGCGCCCCATTTTGACATCGATCTGCGCGAACAAATTGCTCCGCGCCGGATACAGCGTGTTGTCGAGATCAAAGATCCACGTATCGATATGGCCGAGCCGGTGCATGGTCTGCGGTCTTAGCCGCGCACATCGGCGCTGTCACCGCGTGAAAACCCCTAGTTTCAGATGGCGCCAATCGAACAATCGGGTGCAGGCGTCACGCCTGCCCGCCGGAGGCCCTTTCGTCCCCCGCCTCTCCCGCACTTATCCACCGATCCATCCCGACCTAATCCACCGCGCGCATTGTCGCCGGCAGCGAAATCGGCGACACTGCGCGCATGAATCCGCCCATCCCCTTGCGTGCCGTGACGACCCCTGATCCGACCGTGCTGCCGCACAACATCGAAGCCGAAGCGGCGTTGCTCGGCGCGATGATGATCGACAACCGGCTGGTCGAGGACGTCCAGCTCAAGCTGCGCGCCGAACATTTCCACGAACCGCTGCACGGCCGCATCTATGACGCGATCGTCCGGCTGGTGGTGCGCAACATGGTCGCCAACCCGGTGACGCTGAAGCCGCTGTTCGATGCCGACCCGGCGATGCTCGAAATCGGCGGCACCGGCTATCTGGCGGAGCTGACCAGCCAGTCGGCGGCCTTGATCGCGGCGAAGGACTTTGCGTCGCAGATTTATGACCTGGCGCTGCTGCGCGAGCTGATTTCGGTCGGCCGCAACATGGCGACCTCGGCGTTCGACACCGGCTCGGACATCCCGCCGCTGACGCAAATCGAAAGCGCCGAACTGGCGCTGTACAATGTGGCCGAGCAGGGCGAGGTCGCGGGCTCGGTCAAGACCTTCCGCCAGGCGACGACCGAAGCCATCGGCATGGCCGAGCGCGCGATGAAATCGGGCGGGCATCTGTCGGGCTACACCACCGGCCTCGACGGGCTCAACGCCAAGATCGGCGGGTTGCACAAATCCGACCTGGTGATTCTCGCCGGCCGTCCCGCGATGGGGAAGACCGCGCTCGCCACCAACATCGCGTTCGCGGCGGCGCAGCGCTTCATGCGCGACAAGGCCGAAGGCATTGCCGAAGCCGATTCGAGCGGCACCGGCGTGGCGTTCTTCAGCCTCGAAATGTCCGCCGACCAGCTGGCCACGCGCGTGCTCGCCGAACAATCGGGGGTGAATTCGGAAAGCCTGCGGATGGGCAAGATCAGCCAGTCCGAATTCAACAGCCTGGCGCGCGCGGCGGGTGCGCTCAGCGAACTGCCGTTCTACATCGACGACACGCCGGCGCTGACCATCGCGGCGCTGCGGACGCGGGCGCGGCGGATGAAGCGCCAAAAGGGCATCGGGCTGATCGTCGTCGACTATTTGCAGCTGCTGCAGGGGTCGGCGCGCGCGTCGAACGAGAACCGCGTGCAGGAAATTTCGGAAATCACCCGCGGTCTCAAGACGCTGGCGAAGGAACTGCAGATTCCGGTGCTGGCGCTGTCGCAGCTCAGCCGTGCGGTCGAAAACCGCGAGGACAAGCGGCCGCAGCTCGCCGATTTGCGCGAATCGGGCACCATCGAGCAGGACGCCGACATCGTGCTGTTCGTCTACCGCGAGGAATATTACCACTCGCTCAAACAGCCCGATGTCGAGGATGTCGAAAAGCACGCCAAATGGCTCGAACGCGCCGAAAAGCTGTTCGGCCTCGCCGAAGTCATCGTCGCCAAACAGCGCCACGGCTCGACCGGCGCCGTCCCGCTGACCTTCCACAAAAGCACGACCAAGTTCAGCGACCGCGCCGACGACGCGTATATGCCCGACCCGTATTGAGCGAAGCTGCCTAGCCGCCGGGCTGCGACGGATCGGCGCCGATCAGCGCCTGGTTGACGCGTACCGAGCGCGTCGCCAGCCGGATTTCGCGCAGGAACATCACCAGCCCGCCGATCAGCAGGGTCATCGCGACGACGAACAGCGCCGCGATCGTCGTCGACGGCGGCACCGGCACAAAGTCGCCGATGAACAGGATCGAGACCAGCACGCAGACGAGCAGCGCCGATGTCGTGCACAGCGCGATGGCGATGTGCACCGTCGCCATGCGGCGGTCGAGCACGCGCAGCTCGCGGATGGCGATGGCGCGGTCTTCGGCGCCGAATTCGGGGAAATGCGCTTCGATGCCGCGCGCCCGGTCGATGACGCGCCCCAGCCGCGTCGTCAGCACATTGAGCACCGAGCCGATGCCGGTGAGCAGGAACACCGGCGCCACGGCCAGCTGGATGTTGTGCGCGATGTTATCGACGGCGACGGGTTCGACTATCATGCTGCGAGTATCGAAGATTGCCGGACGCCACGCAATCGTCTTGCGTGGCGCGGCCGCATAACCACGCCGCTACAGGCCCAGCACCGCACGCGCGATGATGTTCTTCTGCACTTCAGTCGAACCGCCATAGATGGTCTGCGCGCGCGTCATGAAATAATCGGCCACCGCGGGAACCGCGAACGGGTCGCGCCCGGGCAGCGTTTCGGCCCAGCCCGCCGTGCGCACCGGCAGATGCGGCGCGCCGAGTTCCCCGGCGAGTTCGAGCAGCAGTTCGGTAATCGCCTGCGCGGTCTCGGTCGCCATGATCTTGATCAGCGAGGCAAGGTCGCCGGCGCCGTTGGGGCCGCCGGCGCGTGCGCGTCCGACCAAGGCCTCGAGCGCGGTAATCGCCATGTCGGTGTGCGCCATCTTGGCACGGAACGCCGGTTGCCGGTCGAGCGCATTGTCGGGCGACGGCACTTGCGCGGCGAGCGCGCGCACGCGTGCCATCGCGATGCGCTTTTCCTCGACGCGCGCATACCAGGTGCGCTCGTTGGCGAGCAGGTATTTCGATGTCGACCAGCCGCTGCCCTCCTCGCCGATGCGGTTTTCGACGGGCACGCGGACATTGTCGAAGAACACCTCCGCCAGATAGTGGCGCCCGTCGAGCCCGCGGATCGGCCGCACGGTGACGCCGGGCGACTTCAAATCGATGCACAGGAACGAGATGCCTGCCGTGGCCTTGGGGGCATCCGAGGTGCGAACGAGGCAGAAGATCCAGTCGGCATAATGGCCGAGGCTCGTCCAGGTCTTGTGACCGTTGACGATATAGTCGTTGCCGTCGCGCACCGCGCGCGTCTTGAGCGCGGCGAGGTCCGACCCGGCTTGCGGCTCCGAATAGCCCTGCGCCCAGAACACCCGCGAGTGCAGGATGTCGGGCAACCAGCGCGCCTGCTGTTCGGGCGTGCCAAAGGTGTAGATCACCGGCGCGACATAGATCAGCCCCATCGGCACCACCGTCGGCGCACCGGCGCGCGAAAATTCATTCTCGAAAACCTGCCGCTGCAGCGCGCTCCAGCCCGGCCCGCCGTGTTCGACCGGCCAGTGCGGCGCCGCCCAGCCCCGCGCGCCGAGCGCGGCCTGCGACCGGATGAAGTCGTCGCGTTCGAGCGTCTGGCCGGTGCGCGTCTTTTCAAGGATGTCCTGCGGATAGTCGCGCGCAAACCAGTCGCGCACTTCGTTGGCAAAGGCCGCGAGCGCGGCGGGGCTATCCAGTTCGGCGGTGTCCATCAAAAGTCCTTTTGGTAAAATGCGGCAGCGTCAGGCGCCATGCAGCGGGGCGCCTTCGACGGTGATGCGGTGCATCTCGCGGCGCTGGCCGTGATAGTCGTTCTTGGCGAAGTGCCAGGTGGCGCGGTTGTCCCAGAACGCGATCGAGCCGGGGCGCCAGACGAATTCATGGACGAACGCCTTGTTCATGCAATGGCCGTAGATCTGCTGGAGCAGCGGCTTTGATTCCTCGGCCGTCCAGCCGTCGAAGCGCGTGGTGAACGACGGGTTGACGTACAGCGCCTTCTTGCCGCTGAGCGGGTGGGTGATGACCACCGGATGGGTGACGTCCTGCAAGGCTTCGGCCGCTTTCGCGTTGCCGATGCGGTTCCCGCCGGCGTCGGTGGTGTTATAGTAGGTGTCGGGGCCTTCGCCGAAGATGTGGCGCGCCGAATGCACCGCGCGCAGCCCTTCGAGCATTTTGGCAAACCCCGGCGACAGCGCGTCATAGGCGGCATACATCGACGAAAACAGCGTGTTGCCGCCGCTGGCGGGCAGCTCGCGCGCCACCAGAATCGACCCCATTGCCGGGATCTGGTCATAGCTGTGATCGGTGTGCCAGCCGCCGCCGATGTTGTTGCGCTGTTCGGGCTCCTTGGTGACCATGGCGATTTCGGGAAAGGTCGGGTGCGCGCCGAAAAAGCGGTTGATGTTGATCGGCGCCCAGCGTCGCGCAAAGTCGATATGCTGCGCCTCGTCGATCGACTGGTCGCGGAAGAAGATGACGCCGTGGTCGGCAAACGCCGCGCGGATCGCGGCGAAGTCAGCGTCCGACAGTGTGGCGATATCGATGCCGCTGATTTCGGCACCGACCCCGGCGAGTGGTTCTATTCTGATCGACATGGCGCGCTCCCCAGCAGTTCCGCGCCAGACCTGCCAGCTTTGGCCGCCGGTTGGAACCATTTTGTCGTTGGAGAAGGCGCGCGCAGGTGATGTACGGCGCGACGGCGTCAGGCGGGTGCCAGCGCGTCGACAACGAAGACCCGGCTGCCGGCACGGTGGATGCGCTGTGAATCTTCGAGCTGGCGAAACACGCGGCTCAGCGTCTGCGGTGTCAGGTTGAGGTAGGCGGCGACGTCGCCATAGGTCATCGGCAACCGGATTGTCGGTGGCATGCGGCCATCGCCGACAGCGGGTTCACGCGACAGTCTTTCGAGGAACCACATCACCCGCGCATCTGCCGGCAGGTGCGAAACGCCCTGAAGGTGATGCGCCAGGCGCTGAACGGCCGCATTGGCGGTGTCGAGCAGCTCGAAGGCGGCCTTCTGGTTCTGCGCCCCGAGTTCGATGACCGCAGAAATCGGATAGGCGGTCAGCTCGACGTCGGTGACCGCTTCGGCGCTGGTATTGCGCGTGTCGAGGCAATAGCCGAACAGCTGCGTCGGAAACTGGAAACTGATGATCTGGCGCGCACCGTCGGTGCCATCGACCAGCAGACGCACACAGCCACGTTCGACCCGGTACAACGTCGACGAAGGCTCGCCTTCGATATATATCGTGCGCCCCTTGGCAATCGAGACCCGCCAGTGTGGCAGCGCTTCAAGTGCCGATTTCTTCAACGTGAACTCCCTTCAAGCCGTCATTCGAATTGCCTTCGTAACCAATCGTTAATATTTTGTATATCTTCAATTTCGCCATTGCACGCAAAGCGGTGCGCCCGCCGGCAACCAGGCTCCAGTTGCTTCCTCCGGCGTGGCGCACCAAGTTGCGCGCAATGGTCGAATTACGCGTTATGCAGCAACGGTCACCGTGCGGCGCGAACGGCGCAGTGACCCGCCGACCATGCCGAAGCCGGCGATCATCAGCGCCCAGCTTGCCGGCTCGGGCACGTTCGCGGTCTGGCTGAGGTAGAACGGATCGTTGCTACCGGTGTTGTCGCGCAGGCCATATTCGAAGACCACGAACGAGCCGCTGGCAACGCTGGGCGCCCCGAACCAGTTGAGATAGTCGCGGGTGCCGAGTTCATCGACCTGCAGCGAGCTGAACGCCGACGCGTGGCGCGGCAGCGGCGAGCCTTGAGCGAAGCTCAGACCGTCGCCGTCATCGGACCAGCTGCCATCGCCGTTGAGCAGTTCGTGGCCGAACGATACCCAGTTTTTGCCGGTGTCATTGTGGACGACCTTGTTGACGTCCCACTCGCCGGTCAGGCCGGTGATGAGCAACCGGACATTGCCCGCCGTCGAAGGACCCCAGGTTTCTTCGATGGCGATCTTGTTGGTCAGCGTATCGACCGTATATTCGAAGCCGAGCAGATTGCCCGACACCGCCGTAATGCTGATCGCCGCATTTGCGCTGGCGGCCATGGCAGCGCCCGCCAGCAACGCAAATTTGCAGAATTTTGTGAATGACCCAATCATGTTGCTACTCCTGTTGCCTCAACCAAATGCGCCGGCGGTTCGAATCGCCAACGTTTTGAAACTGCCACAGCAGCGCCACTGGTTTTTTAACCTAGGTTAAGGAAACAGAAATAAAATTAACTATTGTTAATGTGTCCTACGGCAGGCCGCGGCTGCCATGCGGGGTTGCAGCACTGCGGGAAGGTGCAGCCGCGCTACAGCTCAGGCGCTCACATCGCCAATCGCTCGCCCGGCTGCCGCGCCGCTCGCCCAGGCCCATTGGAAATTATAGCCACCGAGCCAGCCGGTGACATCGACCGCCTCGCCGATGGCGTAGAGGCCGGGGACCTTGTTCGCCATCATCGTCTGCGACGATAGCCCGGCGGTGGCGATGCCGCCGATGGTGACTTCGGCCTTGGCGAAGCCTTCGGTGCCGGTCGGGGCGAACTGCCAGTCGGCAAACTGCGCCTCGACTTCATTCAGCAACGCATCGGTCAGCCCGCCGAGTTCGGCGACCGGCGGCAGCCGCTGCGCCAGCGCCTGCACCAGCCGGTCGGGGAGCAGCCCTGACAGCGCACCGCGCAGGCTGACGCGCGGACGCTGGCGCTTGGCGGCGACGAGCCAGCCGCGCGGCTGGTCGGGCAGGAAGTTGATGCCGATCGGCTCGCCGTGACGCCAGTACGAGCTGATCTGCAGGATCGCCGGCCCCGACAGCCCGCGATGCGTGAACAGCGCCGCTTCGGCAAAGCGCGTCTTGCCGCAGCGCGCCACCACCGGTGCGGCGACGCCCGACAGGTCGCGGAACAATTGTTCGTCGGGCCCCAAGGTCAGCGGCACCAGCGCCGGGCGCGGTTCGACGATGCCCAGCCCGAAGCGCCGCGCCAGACCGTAAGCGAAGTCGGTCGCGCCCATCTTGGGGATCGACGGGCCACCGGTGGCGATGACCAGCGCCGGCGCGACCGCCTGCCGGCCGCCGAAGCTGACGCGGTAGTGGCCGTCGCCATGGTCGATGTCGCTGGCTGGCGCACCCAGCGCGACCTCGACATCGCCGCGGCTGCATTCATCGAGCAGCATCGCCACGATCTGCCGTGCCGAGCCGTCGCAGAACAATTGCCCCAGCGTCTTTTCGTGCCAGGCGATGCCATAGGTTTCGACCAGCGCGAGGAAATCGGCGGGCGTGTAGCGGGCCAGTGCCGACTTGGCGAAGTGCGGGTTGGCGGACAGATAGCGGTCGGCGGCGGTGTGGACATTGGTGAAGTTGCAGCGCCCGCCGCCCGAAATCAGGATCTTCTTGCCGGGTTCATCGGCGTGATCGATGACCAGCACGCGCTTGCCGCGCTGCCCGGCGATGGCCGCGCACATCAACCCGGCGCCACCGGCGCCGAGGATGATCGCATCAAAGGGTTCGGGTTTCGCGCTCATGCCGCGCTGTCCCACATTCGCGGCGCGGCGGGAAGACCGCGCTCGACTTGAATGCCGATTTGCCCACACCAACCTCGCTCATCCCGAGCGAAGTCGAGGGACACGCCGAGGCTATTCCACGTCCCTCGACTTCGCTCGGGATGAGCGGGGTGGGAATGGGTGGAGGTGCCTAAAGCTAATGCAGCTTGGTCAGTTTCAACCCGTCGGCCTTGGCGCGGTCCTTGGTCGATTCCTCGCTGCGGCCGAGCGCCTTGGCGATGGCGCGCAGCGACTGGCCCTTGCCGGCGAGTATATGCAGCTTCTGCAACTCGTCCGACGTCCACGGCTGCTTGTGACGTTCAAAACGCTCGCCCATCAGCCAATCTCCACAATTTCAACTTCGCGGCCGCCGAACTTGGCGGTGTCGCCGACGCTTTTGCCCATCAAGGCGCGGGCCAACGGCGCGACATACGACACCGTGCCGCGCGCCGGGTCAGCCTCGTCCTCGCCGGTGATGCGCCAGACTTCGCGGCCGCCGTCCTCGCCTTCAAGCGTCACCGTGCACCCGAAGGTCACCGTGTCGCCGCCGGCGGGTTCGACCAGCTGCGCGCTGGCGCGGCGTGCTGACCAGTAGCGCAGCTCGCGCGTCGCGCGTGCCATCGCGGTGCGGTCGCTGGTGATGTCGCCCTGCGCGCGTGCTGCCGTGGTCGCGACGCGTGCTGCTGCCAGCGCCGCGTCGATCGCCGCCAGCCCCGACGGTGTGACATAGTTGGGATGTGCCGAAACCGGCCGGTCGGGCAGGTCGGCGGCGACCGACTCGCTGTCGGATTCCTTGGTGAACGCAACACTCATGCGGCTATCATGCGCGCCGGACCGAAACTGTGCAAACGGAGGGCAGGATGAACCCCGAGGTTGACGCCTATATCGCGGCACTGCCGCCGCTGCGGCGCGAACGGCTGGAGGCGGCGCGGCGTACAATCCACGCCGCATTCGGCGATGTCCGCGAATCCATCGAATGGAAGATGCCGGTGTTCCGGCGCGGCGACGCCTATGTCGGCGTTGCAGATCGGAAGAGCGTCGTGTAGGGAAAGAGTGTCTTCGCCTGTGTAG
>CALDHQ010000021.1 GCA_937894055.1 uncultured Polymorphobacter sp. | reverse complement strand
CATCGAGGAAGCGGCTGGCATAGACATAACCGTTGCCGGTGCGGTGCTGCAGCGGGATGCGCCACTGCCAGCCAGCCTCGCGCGCCGTCGAGCGCGTGTAGGGGGTGAAATCGTCGCTGCTCGCACATGGCACGGCGACGGCGCGGTCGCATGGCAGCCAGTGCGTCCAGTCGTCATAGCCGGTGTCCAGCGCGCCCTGGATGAGCAGCCCGCGGAAGCCCGAGCAGTCGATGAACAGATCGGCTTCGATACGGCGGCCATCTTCGAGCTGTACCGCGCTGACGAAGCCGCGTGCGTCCTGTTCGACCGTCGCGACCTTGCCTTCATGGCGCGTTACGCCGCGTTTTTCGGCGTAGCCGCGCAGATACAGCGCATAGCGCGACGCATCGAAATGATAGGCATAGTCCATCGTCGACTGCACCAGCCGGCGGTCACTCGTGGGCTTGTCGAAGCGGTTGGCGCGCGCGGCGGCCCAGGCCATCGAATAGTCCGACAGCGGTGTGGCGTCGCCGCGCTGGCGTTCGCGCAACCAGTAATGGTGCAGCGTCACCGCATCGAAATCGGCGCCGAAGGTCCCGAACGGGTGGAAATAGCGGTTGCCGGTCCAGCCCCAGTCGACGAATTCGATGCCGAGCTTGAAGCTGCCATAGGTGAATTTCAGGAAGTCGTTCTCGTCGATGCCGAGTTGCGCGTTGAACAGCTTGATCGGCGGGATCGTCGCCTCGCCGACGCCGACGGTGCCGATATCGTCCGATTCGACCAGCTCGATGGTAACGCCGTGCTGCAGCGCGTTGGCGAGCGCCGCCGCCGCCATCCAGCCCGCAGTGCCGCCACCGATGACGGCGACGCGGCGAATGTTGCGGGGCTCGGGCATGCGCGGTTCCGGCGATTGGGGCTTGCAATCGATTTCATCGTCTGCGAACCGCGCCGCGTCAAGTTGCTGCGGGTTGATCCATGTCAATGCCGCGCCAGCCGCCAGAGTCCAGAAAGCTGATCATGAGCCCCGACGAATTCACCGCCGCTGCCCGCACCATCACCGCCACGCTGAGCGGCCATGCCGCGCACCGGGCGTTCGACCTGCTGACCAACGATCTGCTGCGCGCGCTCGGCTACGGCGATGGCGTCGCGGCGTTCGAAGCCGCGGTGCTGCACTGGCACGAGGCCGCACACCCCTATCCGCACATCGGGCCATGCCCGGACTGCGAAGCGGCAGCGCCGCTGCGCGCGGCTGCATGACCTCCGCAGCCGTCACCACGTCGCCCGCAGCCCCGGTGCCGACGCCGTTCGAGCTGTTCGGCGGAGCGGTGGCGGTGCGCAAGCTGGTCGACCGCTTCTATGACCTGATGGAGGGCGACCCCGACTATGCCGCGTTGCGCGCGCTACACGCCCCCGATCTCGACCCGATGCGCACATCGCTGACCGGCTTCCTGATCGCCTGGCTCGGCGGCCCGCGCGACTGGTTCGATGCGCGCCCCGGCGGTCCGTGCGTGATGTCGATGCACCGCAACATCGTCATCGACCGCGCGGTTGCCGATCAATGGCTCGCGGCAATGGCGCGCGCGCTCGACGCCAGCGCCATCGATGCGCCGCTGCGCAGCGCCATCACCACCGCGTTCACGCGCATGGCCGGCGGCATGGTCAACCGCTAAGGACTAGCGCCAGATGCGCTCGTCGTCGTTGGCGAGTTGCTGTAGTGCGGCGCGATCGATGATTTCGAGATTGCGGTAGCCGATGGCGATGATGCCGCGCTCGACCAGGCCGTGCAGCACCTTGTTGGTCGTCTGCCGCGACAGGCCGCACATTTCGGCCAAATCGCTTTGTGAAAAGCCCAGCTCATGGCGCCGCGTCGCATCGAAATAGCCGCTGAATGACAGCAGGCGCTGCGCGATGCGGATTTCGGGCACCGGCTGGATGAGGTTGGCGACGACCGAGACCGCCAGGCTGAGCGACTCGCCGCCGTTGATGGCGAAATGCCGGCAGTTTTCGGCATCCAGCGCCATTTCATCAAAATCGGCTTGCGACAGGTGCAGCACCTCGACCGGCGTGCCGGCCACCAGCGTCACCCAGCGTGGTGCGCGTTGGAACGCCGTTGCCTCGCCGATCCAGTACCCCGGCTGCTCCGAATTGACGAGCACATCGGCGGGCGGCACCCGCGTTAGCAACCGGCCGCTGACCAACCCGAACATGCCGCTGGGCGGGTCGCCGGGGTTGTATAGCGCTTCGCCGGCGGCGAACTGCCGCAATCGGCAGCGCGCGATAACCGCGTCACGGAATGCCGCAGGCCGACGCGACAGCCAGCCTTGCGCGGTGACAATTGCGGCGGCCTCGGCCTTGTCCATGATACGCCCTTAACCTTCAGCTAACACTGTCAATACCGCGACAGTCCGGCAGCGGCAAATGCGCTACCCGCAGCGTCCGGCACATATTGGCAATTGCGGGAGCTTCACCATGAGCAATTCAACCAGCATCGCGACCCGGCTGGGCGCGCTTGATTTTGAAAATGGCTATCCGAGCACCGCGACCGCGGCCCGGCTGTATGACGAGATGGATTTCCAGCGCGCGACGCAGGCCTATGTCTGGGCACTGCCGGCGATCGGCTTCAAGGCGCTGTATGACGCGCAGGCCAAGACGCTCGGCACCAAGAACGGCGATGTCCTGATGTACCAGGATCTCAAGGACAAGGCCGGGATGCTGACCCCCAACATTACGACGCTTTATGCGTTCAGCTTCTGGGATCTGGCGGCGCAAGGCCCGCTGGTTGTCGATGTGCCAGCCGGTCTCACCGCCGGCGGCGTCATGGATATCTGGCAGCAGCCGCTGTGCGACATGGGCCAGACCGGGCCCGACAAGGGCGCGGGTGGCAATTATCTGATTCTGCCACCGGGGCATTCGGGCGTTGACGCGCCCGACCACCGGATTTTCCAGTCGCCGTCGAACCAGGTCTGGTTCGGTACGCGCGGGCTCGACCCCGACAAAGCGGTCGCCGAAGCCACCGTCAAGCAGCACCGGCTGTACAGCTGGAATGACCGCGCCAACCCGCCGGTCAGCCAATATGTCGGCGTCGGCGGGCGGGCCTGGGAATCGGCGCATCCGAATACCCTCGACTATTGGCGCCTGCTCGCCGAACTCTATGCCAATGAACCGGTGGCGCCGCGCGACCGCATGATGTTCGGCATGTTGAAGCCGCTGGGTATCGAACCCGGCAAGCCGTTTGCGCCCGATGCGCGTGCTGCGAAGATCCTCACCGACGCCGCGCAGGTCGGCGAGCTGATGGCGCGCACCATCGCGTTTGACAAGCGCATCGAAGGCTCGGTCGTCTATCCCGGCAAGCGCTGGGAATATGCGGTCAAGTTCGACCTCGATCAGGAGAACCCCGAAAAGACCCGCGTGCAGTTCGATGAACGCGGCTCGTGGTTCTACGAAGCCATCGGTATGTCGACGGGGATGCAGGGCCGCGTGCTCGGCTTCGGTCAGGTTTATCTCGAAACTTCGAAGGACAAGGCCGGCAATTGGCTCGACGGCGGCAAGTGCTACCGGATGCGCGTCGATGCCAATGCGCCGGTCAAGCAGTTCTGGTCGATCACGCTATACGACAATGTCGATCGCGGCCCGCTGGTGACGCCGCAGGGCGCCGCCGACATGAGTTCGCGCCGGCCCGACCTTGTCACCAACGCCGATGGCTCGGTCGATGTCTATTTCGGCCCCGAAAAGCCCAAGGGCGCGACCAACTGGATCGAGACGCTGTCAGGCCGCGGCTGGTTCCCGTATTTCCGCTTCTATGCGGCGACCGAAGCCTATTTCGACAAGAGCTGGCAGTTGAACGATATCGAGGAGATTATCGGATGAGCGCGTTGACCCCCGCCGATGCCAAAGCCATTGCCAGCGAGGCCTGGCTCTATGCCTTTGCGCCCGTGGCGCTGTACAACACCATGTTTGCGCAGGCGATCGACGCCACCTCGCCGTCGTTTGTCGGCGGCTTCAACCGCTTCCGCCACTATGACCGGCTGGCGACACCCGATGACAAGGACATCGTCACGCCCAACAATGATACGCCCTATAGCTGGGCCTGGCTCGACCTGCGCGCCGAGCCGATGGTGCTCAGCCTGCCGGCGGTCCCCGATCGCTATTATGTCAACCAGTGGTTCGACCTTTACACCCATAATTTCGCCTATACCGGCGTGCGAACGACGGGGCGCAATGCGGGCCATTATCTGTTCGCCGGGCCCGATTGGCAGGGCGAGGTGCCGGACGGAATCACCAAGGTGTTTCGCGCCGAAACGCGGATCATCGGCACGTTGACCCGCACCGCCGTCAGCGGCGCCGATGACATTCCGGCGATGAAGGCCGTGCAGGCGCAATATCTGTTGCAGCCGCTGTCGGCCTTTGCCGGGACGCCGGCGCCCGCTGCGGCCGCGATGCCGGCCTGGCAGGCCTGGGACGACGCCAAGGCCA
>CALDHQ010000020.1 GCA_937894055.1 uncultured Polymorphobacter sp. | reverse complement strand
CAACCGGCCGGCCTGCCGCGCTTGCCCGCTGAAGCCCCAATGCACCGGCGGCAAGGTGCGCCGCATCGAACGCTGGGAGGGCGAGGCGGTTCTCGACCGCATGTCCGAACGGCTGGCCTTGCGGCCCGACATCCTCGACCTGCGCCGCGAAATCGTCGAGCACCCGTTCGGCTCGATCAAGCAGTGGATGAACCAGGGCGCCTTCCTGATGAAAGGCCTCGACAACGTCCGCGGCGAGTTCAGTCTGACCGCGCTCGCCTACAATCTCAGGCGGGCCATCACCGTTCTCGGCGTTCCGGCACTCATCGAGGGGGTGCGGGCCTGAAACATGACCCGTTCTATCGTCAGCAAGCCAAATCACACCCGAATGCGGTCCTAGGCGCTCGACATGCCGGCTCAAGAGCGTCACCGCCGCAAATCGTCTTGCGGCGCGCGATCCGTACACCCCAGTTCGTTCAATCGAGCGTTTTCGGACGGTCTGAACTGTTTCCCGACAGAGGTCAAACGAGTCTTAAGCGGCCATGGATTTTATATTGGTTATCGCATTGGTGGGTCGTTCGCCGAATAGCCTAGCAGCACGATGGTATAGCGCTCACGAAGCTCACGCACGAAGCGCGACGCCCACTGGCGCGACGTAGGCGGGAGGCAGCTAAGGTGCGCACTGCTGCCTGGCAGGTTTCTATCGAATATGGCGGAAGAGCCCCTGCCCTTCATTCAAGTTGGCGCGAAATTGATCGATGCCGTTGCGGCTCAGACATTGGTCTTGCCCCACAAGATGTAGCGGCCTAACAACAACTATCTGAGTTCACACCAACGTACAGTTGGGTGGTACAAAACGCAGGTCAGAAGTTGCAAATGTAGACGGTCAAGCCACTGATTTAGCTAATTATTTTGAGAATATTGACCCCTCCCGTAGGGGTCACCAAACGCCAGCTGAGCGATTGAACCGCCTGGCGATGCGCTGCTGAACCGTCCCGTACATTGCCTCAGGCGCGATACAGCGACGCGCCCCGCTTGATGGTTTCAACCACCTTGATGTCCCTGATCTTGTCGGGCGCCACGGTGAGCGGATTGGCGTCGAGGATCACCAGATCGGCGAACTTGCCGGCGCTGATCGTGCCCTTGATCGCCTCTTCGCGGTAGGTGTGGGCGGTGTTCCGGGTCGCACCCAATAGGGCTTGATACGGAGTGATCCGCTCCTGCGGCCCCAGCACCTGGCCGGACATTGTCTGGCGCGTCACGGCCGTCCACACCGCCTCCATCATGTTCGGCGAAGCAGACGGGCAGTCACAATGAATCGTCGTTTTGGGGTTCAGTTTCATCGCGGACGCAAGCGGCGACTCCATGCTCGCGCGTGCCGGCCCAAGCAGCTTCATCTGCAGGTCACCATAGACCATCATGTGCGGCGGCATCATCGACGCCCCGATGTGATGCTTCTTGTAGGTCTCCAACTGGTCCTGCCGCACAAAATACGAATGCGCGATCACGGTGCGGCGATCGCCGGACTTGCCGGTTGCCTTGATGGCCTTCTCGATGGCGGCGAGCGCCATATCGATGCCGGCGTCGCCGTTGCTGTAGGCATAGAGCTGGATGTCATTCTGATAGGCATATCCAACCCAATGCTCGACCGCCTCCTTGGGCAGCAGAATGCCCTTCCAGCCATCGGGAAACCCGGTTGTGTCAGCATAGGGCTGGGTGAAGGCGGCGAGACGCAGCTGCGGGGCTGCATCGGTTGCGACCTGATATCCCGGAATTTTCAGACCGTGGTCGCCGTGACTATAAGCGCCCCACTTCCAGTCGGCGTCCGTGACGATTTTTCCAGTCGCCGCATCCGATACCGAGGGCATCCCGATGACATCCACCGATAGCGCGCCCTGGTCAAAGGCAGCCCGCAGATCCTGCACTTCCTGCATGTTGAGCTGATAGCTCTGGACCGTCGTATAGCCTTGCTGCGCCAGCAGTGCCTCGGCCGCCTTGAAGGTCTTGATCGAAACGGACTGCGGATAGGCACCGACCGCCGCCAGCCGCGCCATGAGAAACGGCGTAAACAGCAGCTCGCCGGTGAGTTTGCCGGTCTTGGGGTCCTTGACGATGACGCCCGGCGAAGGCGCCTTGCTATCCGGCGTGAGGCCGAGCTTGGCGATGCCGGCGCTGTTGACCTGTCCCGTCAGCGTGGAGAGCGTGGCAATCATCACGGGTGTGTCGGGGAATGCGGCGTCAAGGTCAGCGAGCATAAGCGCGCCGTCCTTGAGCATGGCAGCGACATATCCATAACCGATGATCCAGCCGTTGAACGGCGCCGTCTGCTTCAACAACTTGATGACATCTGCCCGGCTTGCCGGGGGATTGGGGCTGAAATAGGCAAGGTTCACGCCCAGCGTCTGCTGCGCGAAAAGCGTGAAGTGCCCCCAGGAATCGATGAAGCCCGGCAGCATGGTGCGGCCCTGAAGGTCGACCTGCGTAGCCCCCGGTAGCTTGGCAAGCGCGTGTGCCTTCGAGCCGGCATGGACGATCTTGCCATCCTTGACCGCAACGGCTTCGACATAGTCGGGCGCATCGCGCTCCATGGTCAGAATGGTGCCATTGAGATAGATGGTTGGTGCAGGCTGTGCGGTCGCGGGCCCGCTGGCCTCCTTCGCGATCGCCGAACCCATGTCCAGCACAGCCGCAGCACCGGCAGCAGCGGCGCCGGCCTTGATGAATTTGCGACGATCGATTTTGCCTGCACCCATGGACTGCCTTAGCCTCCCAAATCGTAGTTTATTCTTGAGTGGTTCACAGTTGCGCCACCGGTCAAACCGGATTCTACCAGCGCGCATGCCAAAAGTCACATCACCGCTGAAACTGGTGACAGACAGGCTTTGAAGAGAGCAGGCGTGGGCGTTGCACGCTATCGCGGGAGCCGCTGCGCGGGCAAAGCCGCGCAGCGGTCGTCACATCTCAAAGCAGGAAGTCGACCGCGGTCAGCGCAGCATTGTTGTGCAGCGAGACCTGGAAATCAGCGGTCAGGCTGCCGGTCGTGTTGGCGAAGATTGCCGCATGGCCGGTCGAGTCGACACCGACGCGCAGCTGGCCAAGGCCGGTAAACGCCGCGTTGCCGATGAAGGTGAACGCCTGATCGCCGAGGATCGACGTGTCGGCGTCGATCAGGCTGAGGTCGATCAGGTCCTGGCCGCTGGT
>CALDHQ010000019.1 GCA_937894055.1 uncultured Polymorphobacter sp. | reverse complement strand
AGTTGTTGGACATCATGTCGATCGCCAACTTCGGTGACGATATGCACCGAACCATCACGTATTTGGTGCTTCGGACCGATGCGCTCATCGCGACCGGCAACCTGGTTGAGGCTCGTAACACCGCCTCGGTGCTGACTCACCTCGACCCGCGTTGGGAATTCGTTAGCGGTATTACCGAAGGCTACTGGCAGCTCTCGCAGATCGAACTCGCATCGAACGGCCCGACGCCCGAGTGGGAACGCCTCGCGAACTCGAGCATCGCGTACGCCGCCCGCGGGTTTGACTACACCGTGGTCGCCCAACGCACCGACGTGACGAGCGTTCCCCGCGCCGCGCTCCGACAACCGCCGGTCATGGTTGTACCGGCTGCGGCCGACGGCGGTGCATGGGGCGTATCGGCCTTATACCGGCGCGCCAGAATTTGACGCGACGCTACCCGCTGCACCGCCGTCACCCAACCGGTTGCGTTGGTCGCCGCGCGCGGCGGTCTCCGGCACCGACCTTATTGACGGGATCGCGGTGATGCTCGCGAACGGCGACGCGACCAGCGGCGCCGGCGTCACCGTCGGGCACTACGGGGCGACGCGCGACATGACGGGCCGTGTGTTCCTCGACAGCGATGCCGAGCTGCTCTTCATCCCGCAGACCGGCAGCATCGACTTCCGCACCGAATTTGGCCGGCTGGTCGTGGCGCCGGGCGAAATCGCGGTGCTGCCGCGCGGCATGCGCTGGCGCGCGCTGCTGCCCGAAGGGGCGGCGCACGGCTATGTCGTGCAGAACTTCGGGGCCGATTTCCGGCTGCCCGAGTTGGGGCCGATCGGATCGAACGGCCTCGCCAACGTCCGCGATTTCGAAGTGCCGGTGGCGGCGTTCGAGGATGACGACACCCCGCACCAGTGCATCAACCGCTACTGCGGCGCGCTGTGGGTGGCGGACGTGCCGCACAGCCCGCTCGATGTGGTGGCGTGGCACGGCAATCTCGCGCCTTACAAATATGACCTGGCGAAGTTCAACACCATCGGCACCGTCAGCTATGACCATCCCGATCCGTCGATCTTCACCGTGCTGACCTCGCCCAGCGACACGCCGGGCACCGCCAACGCCGATTTCGTCATCTTCCCGCCGCGCTGGATGGTGGGCGAGGACACGTTCCGGCCGCCGTGGTTCCACCGCAACGTGATGAGCGAAGCGATGGGCCTGATCACCGGCGCCTATGACGCCAAGGCCGGCGGCTTCGCCCCGGGCGCGCTGTCGCTGCACAACCGTTTCACCAGCCACGGCCCCGATCTTGCGAGTTGGCGCGCGGCGACCGATGCGACGCTGGAGCCGCACAAGATCGACAATACGATGGCGTTCATGGTCGAAAGCCGCTGGCCGCTGCTGCCGACGAAGGTTGCGCTGGCCTCGCCGGCGCTGCAATCTGGTTACGACAGCGTTTGGGACGGGTTCCCGAAAGCGCGACTTGGGGATGTAAAACCATGAAACTGGCATCGTTGAAGCATGGACGTGACGGGCGGCTGGTGGTCGTGTCGGACGACCTGGTGTGGTGCGCCGCGCCGCCACCGGCGTGGCCGACGCTGCAGGCAGCGCTCGACGATTGGCACCATGCCGAGCCGATCCTGCGCGGCGTTGCCGAAAGCCTAGCGCATGACGCGGTGCCGCACAGCCGCTTCCACGAACGTGCCGCTGCGTCGCCGCTGCCGCGCGCTTTCCAATGGGCCGACGGCTCGGCCTACGTCAATCACGTCGAGCTGGTGCGCAAGGCGCGCGGCGTCGAAATGCCGCCGAGCTTCTGGGAAGACCCGCTGATCTATCAGGGCGGCTCCGACGGCTTTCTGGGACCGCGCGATGCCATCCCGCTCGCCGACACCAGCTGGGGCTGCGATTTCGAGGCCGAGGTGGTCGTGGTGACCGGCGATGTGCCGCTCGGTGCCGATTATGCGACGGCGGCGGCGAGCATCCGGCTGGTCGGGCTGTGCAACGATGTGACGCTGCGCAACCTCATCCCCGCCGAGCTCGCCAAGGGCTTCGGCTTCTTCCACGGCAAGCCCGCGACCGCATTCTCGCCGGTATTCGTGACGCCCGATACATTGGGCGCGGCGTGGCGCGACAACAAGCTGCACGGCCAGCTCAAGGTCGATTTCAACGACGCGCCGTATGGCCGCGCCGACGCGGGCGAGGACATGACCTTCGACTTCGCGCGGCTCATCCAGCACGCCGCCAAGACACGCGCGCTAGGTGCCGGTACGATCATCGGGTCGGGCACGGTGTCGAACCGCGACAAGGACGGCGGCCCCGGGCGCCCCGTGGCGGAAGGCGGGCGCGGCTATAGCTGCATCGCCGAACAGCGCATGGTTGAAACCATCGCCACCGGCGCGCCCAAGTCGGCATTCATGACGCACGGCGACCGCGTCCGCATCTGGTTCGACGACGCCCGCGGCCACCCGCTGTTCGGCACCATCGAGCAGGTCGTGGCGTGACGCTGATCGTCCGCGGTGATGTGACCGCGCGCCCCGAAAGCTTCGAACGCCTGCTCGAAGCATCGCTGGCGCATGTCGCGCGCTCGCGCACTGAGGCCGGCTGCGTCGAACACGGCGTCGCCGTCGATGCCGAAAACCCGCTGCGGCTGGTGTTCTTCGAAATCTGGGCCGATGCCGCCGCGCTCAAGACGCATTTCGCGCAACCCGGCTCGGCGGAGTTCATGGACGCCGTCGCCGAGTTCGCCGCCGATCGCGGCGGGCTTCACATCTATTCGGCGGAGCGCGTCAAAGTCTGACCGGCGGCGGCATGGCGCAGTTCGAGCCCCGTCGCATGACCCTTCAGAAAGCCCTTCCACACCGTCACACCGCCGGTGCCGGGGCTGTAGCCGGCATAGCGCGGCACCGCGTCGGGGCTGCCCGGCGTCACCGGCCAGACGCCGTCGTCCGAATTGACCACCGGCACGTCGAGATAGGCGCCAATCGCGGCTTCGCCCTTGAGCGTGCGCGCCAGGAACGCGGTGATGAAATGCTGGTTGATGGCGTTGACGCGGCGCTTGCGCCACACCGCATCCTCGAACCAGTCGAAGTCCCAAAGCGTTGAAGTCATTTCGGCGGGCGCGGGGTTGAGCCCGATGCTGTGCCCGGCCTCGCGGAAGGTCAGCAGATAGCGGTCGGCGCGCGGCGTCGCGGCGAAGAACCCCGCCGCGCCCTTGTCATAGCCGACGACCTTGTCGCGGTTGCCGGCGATGAACAGCAGCGGCACCGATACGCCCGCCAGCCCGTCGCTGCCCCAGATGTCGAGGCCGTTGCCGCCGAACGGCGAAATCGCCACGACCGCTTTCAATCCGGCGACCTGCAGCGCGGCGGGGTTCTTGGCCAGCGTCACCAGCTCGCCGCCCGGCACGCCTTTGGCAAGCATGCCGCCCGGATCGATCGCGGCCCCCGCCACGGTCAGCACGCCGTAGCCGCCCATCGAATAGCCGATCAACGCGGTGCGCGTCGGGTCGATCAGGTCGGGCAACTGCTTCTGCAGGCTGGCGGCGGCAAAGGTGATGTCGCGCGGCCGGTTGACCAGCGGTCCGACGAACTTGGCACGGTCGGCGATATCGGGGTCGTCGTGGCGGATCGCGGCGACCACATAGCCCTTCGACGCGAGGTTTTCGGTGAGCCAACTCAGCGCCGCGGTGACATTGCCGTAGCCGTGGCTGAGCACCACCAGCGGGTAGCGCCCCGGCGCCGGCTTTGCATTTTCGACCGCGATGCCGGGCACGCTGAACGCCACCGGCGGCAGCGGCGGCTCGGCAGTCATTGCGGCGCGGTAGGTGACGCGCGCGGCTTGGCTCGCCAGTGCTGGATAGAAGATATCGACCTTGAAAGTGCGGTCGTGCCTGGGCACCACACCGGTCTTCGGGTCGGTTGCCAGCACATCGGGCTGGTCCTTGTTGACCAACGTCAGCGTCCGCACGCCGACCGCCGCTGCACCGAGTTTCGCCAGTTCGGGCGCATCGACTTCGGGGATGCTCGGCGGCGCGACCGATTGTGCCAGCGCCGGTGCGGCGAGCAGCAGCGCGACTGCGGCGACCCTAAACAAGCTGGAAGCCCGCGGCGAACGGCTGCTCGCTGTCGATCCACAGCGTGTTGAAGCCGGTGGTCCAGGCGCTGCCTTCGATGCTCGGGATGATCGCGTCGAAGTCGCCGACCTTGGTGTGCGCCTCGACGCGGCCGATGAAGCGGCTGCCGATGATGCTTTCGTGGATGAAGTGGTCGCCGATACCCAGTCGCCCGGTTGCGGCGAGTTGCGCCAGCCGCGCCGAAGTGCCGGTGCCGCACGGCGAGCGGTCGATGGCACGGTCGCCGTAAAACACCGCATTGCGCCCGTTGGCGTCGTTTGCCTTGGGCACGTCGGCCCATTGCACATGGCTGACGCCATTGATGCGCGGGTCGTCGGGGTGGACGGGATGGAACACCGCGCGCACTGCCTCGCGGACCTTCGGGCTAAGTTCGAGGATGCGGGCCGCGCCCAGC
>CALDHQ010000018.1 GCA_937894055.1 uncultured Polymorphobacter sp. | reverse complement strand
CCATGCGGCGGCGGTCGCGCGTGGTAGGCTTGCCGAAGATGCGGGCATCGACATGGGCTTGCGCAGTGGCGAGCGCCAGTGCGTCGGCGAGGCCAGTGACGGCGAAGGCTTCGGCAACGCGGTCGGCGAGCACGACCGCTGAGGCGGCAGCGGGGGCGATCATCCTGATCGGCGGGATCGGCAGCCCGAGGATGGCGCGGGCGTGCAGATCGAACTGCGTCAGGTTCTGCGAAATCAGCGTCACCATGCCGGTGTCGTGCGGGCGCGGCGACAGTTCGGAGAAGATGACTTCGCCGCCCGCGACGAAGAACTCGACACCGAAGATGCCGCGGCCGCCGAGGTTGGTGACGACCTTGCGCGCCATGTCCTGTGCCGACGCGAGTGCGGCGTCGGACATCGGCGCCGGCTGCCAGCTTTCCTGATAGTCGCCGCGTTCCTGGCGGTGGCCGATGGGCAGGCAGAAGTGGATGCCGTCGGCGGCGCTGACCGTCAGCAGCGTGATTTCATAGTCGAACGCGATGAATTCCTCGACGATGACCTTGGCGCGGTCGCCGCGCATGTTGGCGACGGCATAATCCCACGCGGCGGCGAGGTCGGCGGCGTCGCGCACCGTCGACTGGCCCTTGCCCGATGACGACATGACCGGCTTGATGACGCACGGCAGGCCGGTGAAGTCGGCCGCTGCCAGCACGTCGCCCAGGCTTTCGGCGTAGCGGTAGCGCGACGTGCGCAGGCCGAGCGTGTTGGCCGCGAGGTCGCGGATGCCGTCGCGGTTCATCGTCATCGCGGCCGCGCGGGCAGAAGGCACAATGTGGACGCCCCTGTCCTCGAACGCCTGCAGCACTTCGGTGCGGATCGCCTCGATTTCGGGGACGACGAGGTCGGGGGCGTGGCGGGTGATGGCATCGGCCAGCGCATCGGCGTCGAGCATCGAGAAGACTTCGCAACCGTCGGCGACCTGCATCGCCGGGGCGTGCGCGTAGCTGTCGCAGGCGATGACGGTGCAGCCCAGCCGCTTCGCCGAAATCACGAACTCGCGCCCCAGTTCGCCCGAACCGAGCAACAGGATTTTCGCGGTGGGGGTCATCGACGGGGCTCCTCGAACGGCACCCGACCCGCAATAGTCGCGGGCAACTTGACTCGCAATCACTTCGGGGACAGCTTCGCGGTCAATAAAGAAAATTGGGTGAGGCTGGCGATGCAAAAAGCATATGATCTGGTAATTCGCGGCGGCACCATCGTCGATGGCAGCGGCGGCGACCGATTTGTCGGCGATGTCGCGGTGGCCGACGGGCGCATTGTCGCGGTCGGCACGGTCAGCGGGCAGGGCGCCGAGGAAATCGACGCACGCGGCATGCTGGTGACCCCCGGCTTCGTCGATGTCCACACGCATTATGACAGTCAGGCGAGTTGGGACGAACGCCTGCAGCCGTCGAGCTGGCACGGCGTCACCACGGTCATTTCGGGCAATTGCGGCGTCGGCTTCGCGCCGTGCAAGCCCGAGGATCACGACCGGCTGATCCGCTTGATGGAGGGTGTCGAGGACATCCCATTCCCGGTGCTGACCGAAGGCCTGCCGTGGAACTGGGAGAGCTTCCCCGACTATCTCGATGCCATCGGCAAGCGGTCGTTCGACATCGATATCGGGCTGCAACTGCCACACGCCGCGCTGCGGGTGTTCGTGATGGGCGAGCGCGGCGCCAACCGCGAGCCGGCGACGCCGACCGACATCAACGCGATGGCGGCAATTGCCAAGCGCGCGGTTGACGCCGGCGCGCTGGGGTTCAGCACATCGCGCACGCTCAACCACCGCACCAGCGACGGCCAGCCGACACCGACGCTGACCGCCGCCGAAGACGAGCTTATGGGCATCGCGATGGGGCTCAAGGCGGCGGGGAAGGGTGTGCTGCAATTCGTCTCCGACTTCGCCAACCCGGTCGAGGAATTCGCGATGTTCCGCCGGCTGTGTGAAGCCAGCGGCCGGCCGCTGAGCTTCAGCCTGGCGCAATCGGCGCGCGCCAAGGACGGCTGGAAGACGCTGCTCGGCGAGCTCACCGCCGCGACAGAGTCCGGGCTCGAAATGCGCGCGCAGGTGGCGCCGCGCGCGGTCGGCGTGCTGCTCGGGCTCGAGCTGACGCTCAACCCGTTCAGCCTGTATCCGGGCTACAAGGACATTGCCGGGCTGCCGATTGCCGAGCGGGCGGCGAAGCTTGCCGATCCGGTGTTCCGCGCCGCGCTGCTCAGCCAGCCGCCGACCGAAAGCCATACGCTCGCGGCGAACATGCTGGCGCGCTGGGACGATATGTATGCGCTGGGGACGAACCCCAACTACGAACCGACCGCCGACCAGAGCTTCGGCGCGCTGGCCAAGGCGCAGGGCCGCACGCCGCAGGAAATCGCGCTCGATGCGATGCTCGACCAGGGCGGCAAGGGCATGATTTACGTGCCGTTCCTCAACTATGCAGATGGCTCGCTCGACCCGAGCTACATGATGCTGCGCCACCGCGACACCGTGCCCGGCCTGTCCGACGGCGGCGCGCATGTCGGGATGATCTGCGATGGCAGCTTCCCGACGTCGCTGCTGACGCACTGGACGCGCGACCGCACGCGCGGGCCGAAGCTGACCGTTGAACAAGCCGTGCGGATGCAGGCCGCCGATACCGCGGCGCTGATCGGGCTGCACGACCGCGGCCGCATCCATGTCGGGCTGCGCGCCGATATCAACATCATCGACTATGACAATTTGCGGCTGCATCCACCTGAAGTTGCGTATGATTTGCCCGCGGGTGGCCGCCGGCTGATCCAGCGTGCGACAGGCTATGTTGCGACGATCGTGGCGGGGCAGGTGACCTACCGCGACGGTGAACCGACCGGCGCATTGCCCGGCCGGCTGGTGCGTGGTGCAAAATCGGCCCCGATGGCCGTGGCAGCGGAGTAGGCGACATGAAGCTCGAAATTCTCGAACCGCACTGCGAATGGACCGCCGACGCGGTCAAGGACCCGGCGCTGTGGACCGAATGGCTGACGCCGGCCGAACTCGCCGAACTCGATGCGGCGACGAAGGCGAATGCGGGCCGCGACCTGCGCGATGTCGGCAAGGCTGATTTCCCGCTGCCGACGCTGGGCGCGCGCATCAAGCGCATCGAAAACGAGCTGATCAACGGGCGCGGTTTCGTGCAGATCCGCGGGGTCGACCGCGCCGCCTACAGCAACGACGAAATGTGCATGATTTACTGGGGCATCGGCGCGCATCTGGGCAAGCCCTGGGCGCAGAACAAGCACGGCCATATCCTCGGCGACGTCACTGATCAGGGCAAGAGCGCCAATGACCCGACGGCGCGCGGCAATGAGCTCGGCGGCATCAAACTGGGGTTCCACTGCGACGGGTCGGATTTGGTCGGGCTGATGTGTCTGCAGACCGGCGTGTCGGGCGGGCTGTCGGCGGTGGCCAATTCGGTCGCCATCCACAACGCCATGGTCCGCGAAGTCCCCGAACTGGCGGCCGAACTCTATCTGCCGCAGCCCTACGACTATCGCGGCGAACAGGCCCCCGGCGAGAAGCCCTATTACATGATTCCGGTGTTCACCAACTGGCATGGCCGGCTGTTCGTGCGCGCCATCGTGCCGTACATCCTCGCCTCGCAGCGCCACCCGGAGGCCCCGACGCTGACCGACCGCGCCCGCGATGCGCTGCAATGGCTCGACGATGCGGCTGAAAGCGGGCGCTGGAACGTCACCATCGACTTCACGCCCGGCGACATCCAGTTCATCAACAATTTCCACGTGATGCACGGCCGCACCGAATATGTCGACGACCGCGCGGCGGGCAAGGTGCGCCACTTGAAGCGCCTGTGGCTGGAAACCGAGGTGCTCGCCGACCGCCCGCCGGTGTTCCGCCGCAACGTGTCTAGCCATTGGAGCGACAAGGCAGTGATCAGCCGTCTGGACGCGGCAGAATAGGCAACAAGAGCCTCCGGCGGGCAGGGGCTAGCCCCTGCACCCAATAATCGGGTGCAGGGACGAGTCCCTGCCCGCCGGAGGCTCTTCCCGTTCCGCGCGCCAGCGCCTAGGGTCGGCGCGTTACGTGCGTTGGAGAACCAGATTGAGCATTCGTCTTTCGTTGATGCCGGTCATCGCGGCACTGTTGTTGGCGTCACCGCTCGCGGCGCAAGGTTTGGAGCCGCAGCTTGCGACATTGAGTACCGCGACGCGGATCAACGGCGCGCCGATTGTCGATCCGTTGTTCGTGCGCGCCGTCTATGCCGCAAACGGCGGCAAGCTGCTGTGGACCGACCCGGCACGTTTCGCGTCGTTGCAAAAGGCGATTGCCGACAGCGTCAGGGACGGGCTGACCCCGGCAGACTATCACGCCGCCGCACTGGCGAACTTCAAGGGCAGCGTCGGCGAGCGCGACTTGCTCGCTACCGACGCACTGGTGCTGCTTGCCGACCATCTGCGCCATGGCAAGGTTCACCCTGAAACCTATGATTCGCAATGGAATTTCGGCCAGAACGGTCACAAGCCGGGGACGCCGCCGACACAGGCCGAAATCGACCGCGCGATGGTCATCATCAACGCCCCCGATGTCGCGGCGGCGGTTGCTGCCGTGGCGCCGACGCATCCGGTCTATACACAGGTGCGCAGCGAACTGGCGCGCTATCAGGCGCTCGCGGCGCGCGGTGGCTGGCCCGACGTGCCGGCGGGGCCGACGATCAAGTTCGGCGAAACCGACCCGCGCGTCGCTGCCGTGGCGACGCGGCTGGCGGCGACCGGCGACCTGCCGGCAACCGCGGTGCGTCCCGATCCGGCGCGCTATGACGAGCCGCTCAAGGTGGCAGTGATGCGCTTCCAGACGCGCATGGGGCTGACCGCCGACGGGGCGATCGGTGCCGGCACCGTGGCCGCGCTCAACACGCCGGTGGCGACGCGCATCGCGCAACTGCGCATCAACCTTGACCGCGCGCGCGTGCTGATGGCCGACCTGCCCAAGCGCTTTGTCATCG
>CALDHQ010000017.1 GCA_937894055.1 uncultured Polymorphobacter sp. | reverse complement strand
CCACATATTGGTCATCGCCGCGGTCTGCCAGCTCCGCGCCGGCGCCGCCGACAAGGCGCAATTCTGGGCCGCCGAAGCGCGCCGCCGCAACCCGGCACTGACGCAAGCCGACTTCTTCCGCTCGTTCCCGTTCAGCGCTGCCCGCCCCCGCATCGCAGAAGGCCTGACAGCGCTCGGATTCTAGTATCGAGTGCAGGGGTCACCCCTGCCCGCCGGAGGCCCTTTACCCTCGCGTTTTTGTGCACACACCGCTACAGGTTGATGACATTGCCGCGCGGTATCCGCGCCAGCTTAGGGACGCAAGATTTGAGCGACGAAACCAACATGGCCGAAGGCGACTACGGCGCCGATTCGATCCAGGTGCTGCGCGGGCTGGACGCGGTGCGCAAGCGCCCCGGCATGTACATCGGCGACACCGATGACGGCTCGGGACTGCACCACATGGTGTTCGAAGTCAGCGACAACGCCATCGACGAAGCGCTCGCCGGCTACTGCGACCGCATCGACATCCGGCTCAATCCCGACGGCTCGGTGACCGTCGCCGACAACGGCCGCGGTATCCCGACCGGCATCCACACCGAAGAGGGCGTTTCGGCGGCCGAACTGGTGATGACGCAGCTGCATGCCGGCGGCAAGTTCAACAACTCCGACGAGAACGCCTACAAGGTTTCGGGCGGGCTGCACGGTGTCGGCGTCAGCGTGGTGAACGCGCTGTCCGACTGGCTCGAGCTGCGCATCTGGCGCGAGGGTTCGGAGCACTACATGCGCTTCCACCACGGCGAGCCGCAGGCACCGCTCGCGATCGTCGGGCCGCAGGGCGACCGGCGCGGTACCGAAGTGACGTTCCTGCCTAGCCCCGAGACGTTCAAGATCATCGAATTCGATTTCGCCAAGCTCGAACACCGCTTCCGCGAACTGGCGTTCCTCAACTCGGGCGTACGCCTCATCCTGACCGACGCGCGCCACGCCGAACCCGCGCAGATCGAGCTGTATTACGAAGGCGGCATCGCGGCGTTCGTCGCCTATCTCGACAAGTCGAAGGTCGCGCTGATCCCGGCGCCGGTCGCCATCCACGGCGAACGTGACGATGTCGCGATCGACGTCGCGCTGCAGTGGAACGACAGCTATTACGAACAGGTGCTGTGCTTCACCAACAACATCCCGCAGCGCGACGGCGGCACGCATCTTGCGGCCTTCCGCGCCGCACTGACGCGCACGCTCAACACCTATGCCGACAAGTCGGGCGTGATGAAGAAGGAAAAGGTCTCGCTGACCGGCGATGACATGCGCGAAGGCCTGACCGCGATCATTTCGGTCAAGCTGCCCGACCCGAAGTTCAGCAGCCAGACCAAGGACAAGCTGGTCTCAAGCGAAGTGCGCCAGCCGCTGGAATCGCTGATCGCCGACAAGCTCGCCGAATGGCTCGAGGAA
>CALDHQ010000016.1 GCA_937894055.1 uncultured Polymorphobacter sp. | reverse complement strand
TCGAGGCGCTGGCCGGGCATGAAGCGCGTGCCCGATTCGATGCCTTCCAATGTGTGCGTGCCTTCGTCGAACACGAAGCGTTCGTCGCCGAGCGTGGAGACCGGCACCAGCCCGTCGCCGCCGATGCCGACGACGGTGGCGAAAAAGCCGAAGCGCTGGACGCCGGTGATGCGCGCTGCGACGGTTTCACCGAGGCGCGTCGAGAGGTAGGCAGCGACGTAGCGGTCGGTGGTGTCGCGTTCGGCTTCCATGGCGCGGCGCTCGGTCATCGAGATGTGTTCGGCGGTGCGGCCGATGACCTTGGCGGCCTCGTCGCTCAGCCCGCCGTCGCCGAGCTTGTAGGCCCGCACCAGCGCGCGGTGGACGACAAGGTCGGCGTAGCGGCGGATCGGCGAGGTGAAATGGCCGTAGCTGCCGAGTGCCAGCCCGAAATGGCCTTTGTTTTCGGGCGAGTAATAGGCCTGGGTCTGCGTGCGCAGCACTTGTTCGCTGATTTGCTGCGCGCTTTCGGTGCCTTTGACCGCGGTCAGGATGCCGTTGAAGGTGCGCGGCTGCATGACCTGGCCGAGCGCGAACGACAGGCCGAAGGTTTCGAGATAGTCCTTGAGCGCCACCAGTTTCTCGCGGCCCGGCGTTTCGTGGACGCGGTACATGCAGACGGTTTTCTTGGCTTCGAGCGCGAGTGCGGCGGCGACATTGGCGGCGATCATGAAATCCTCGATCAGCCGGTGGGCGTCGAGCTGTTCGCGCAGCACGATCGCGACGATCTTGCCGGTTTCATCGAGTTCGACACGGCGTTCGGGCAGGTCGAGGTCGAGCGGCGCACGCGCGGCGCGCGCCTTTGCGAGCGCACCCCAGGCGCCCCACAGCGGCTTGAGCACGTCGGCCCAGGTGCCGGCGCCGGCGTCGTGCGTGGCTTGCGCCTCCTCATAGGCGATATTGGCGACGCAGCGGATGCTGGCGCGGGTGAAGCGGTGCGCCAGCAGCTTGCCGTCGGGCGCGATGGTGAGGTGGCAGGCGAGCACCGCGCGGTCGGCGTTTTCGACCAGCGAGCAAGCGTCCGCCGACAGCACTTCGGGTAGCATTGGCACGACGCGGTCGGGGAAATACACCGAATTGCCGCGCTCGCGCGCCGATTTGTCGAGCGCGGTGCCGGGGCGCACGTAGAACGACACATCGGCAATCGCGACGATGGCCTGCCAGCCGCCGGGGTTGGCGGCGTCATCATCGGGCGCGGCCCAGACGGCATCGTCATGGTCGCGCGCGTCGGCGGGGTCGATGGTCAGGAACGGCAATGCGCGCAGGTCCTCGCGCTTGCCGAGCTCCTGCTGTGCCACCTCCTCGGCCTCGGTCATCGCCTCGTCGGGGAAGCGCTGCGGGATGCCCTTGGCGTGGATGGCGATCATCGAGAAACTGCGCGGCGCGAACGGATCGCCAAGGATTTCGACGACGCGCGCATGCTGGCGCGGCGGGCGGCCCGAGGGTTCGGCAAGCACCAGGTCACCCACCTGCGCGCCACCGGCGTCGAGCACCGCAAGGTCGCTGCGCGCACGCTTGTCGACCGGCACCAACCTGATGCCGCCGGCCTCGCGGCGCAGGATGCCGAGCACGAATTCGTCGGTCTTCGCCAGCGTCTTCATCGGGAAGGCGCGGTAACCGCTGCCTGCCTCCTCGATGCGCGCCAGCACGCGGTCGTTGACGCCGAGCGCCGCATGGCGCGCGCCCTTCGCCGGCCGCCGCTCGCTGATGCGGACGCGCGGCGGCGGTGTCGGCTGGCTCCAATTATCGGGCACGCCGACCGCGCCGTCGTCGCCCGCCTCGATCACCCGCAACACCGCAACCTTGGGCAACCCGCCACCCTTGTGCACCGTCCGCCCGGCGCCGACCTCAAGCTGCCCGGCATCGGCCATGTCCTTGAGCAACGCCTTCAATGCGATCTTGTCGGCACCGTGCAGCCCGAACGCCTTGGCAATGTCGCGCTTGCCCACCGCCGACGGGGTGCGCGCGATGAAATCGAGCACCTGGTCGGGGGTCGGCAGGCCGGTGGGGTGGGTTTTACGGTGCATGCCGCGTTATGCGCGATTACGGGCACCACGAACAGGGCCTCCGGCGGACAGTCCTGAGGCCTGCACCCATTTTGGAATCGGGTGCAGGGGCAAGCCCCTGCCCGCCGGAGGCCCTATCGCGCCATCAA
>CALDHQ010000015.1 GCA_937894055.1 uncultured Polymorphobacter sp. | reverse complement strand
CAGGCCCTGCACCCATTTGAAGAGCGCATAATAATTGGGTGCAGGGCCTGAGGCCCTGCCCGCCGGAGGCCCTATTCTGCCGCCTGCGCCTGTTCCCGCTCCCACGCCGCGCGAATGACATCGGCGGTGTCACGGCTGCCGTCGGGTGTCCAGCCGGGCGGGCCGGCAACATACATCCAGCGCGCCTTCCAGCTGGGTGCGTTCCAGACGTCCTTGGCGATGCCGATCCATTCGTGGGTGGCGGTCCACAGCGGATTGAACGTCGGCAGGTTCTTGACGATGCCGTAACGCACCGGCTCGTCGTCATGTTCGGGTTCATAGGTGCCGAGCCAGCGGTCCCAGACGATGAACACCCCGGCATAGTTGCGATCGAGATAGCGCGGGTTGGTGCCATGGTGGACGCGGTGGTGCGACGGTGTGTTGAGCACCGATTCCAGCCCCCAGGGCAGCCGCTTGACGACTTCGGTGTGGATCCAGAACTGATAGACGAGGTTGAGCGCGGCGCAGAAGAACACCAGCGCCGGCGGAAAGCCGATCAGGAACAACGGCAAGCGGAAGATGAAGCCGAGGCTGATGAATCCCGTCCACGTCTGCCGCAATGCTGTCGACAAATTGTAGTGCTGGCTCGAGTGGTGGATGACATGGCTCGCCCAGAACCAGCGGATGCGGTGCGCGGTGCGGTGGAAGACGTAATAGGCGAAGTCATCGAGCACGAAGCACAGGATGCCGCTCCACCAGGCAATCGGGATATCGAACAACCGGTGCTCCCAGAACCAGAACGCCAGCCCCGCCACGACGCCGGCACTGAGCAGGCCGGCGAGCGTGCTGCCCATGCCCATCGTCAGTGACGTCGCGCTGTCGCGCCAGTCATAGGCACCGCGAGCGCCGCGTTTGACCGCCACCATCTCGATGATGATGAGCAGGATGAAGAACGGCACGGCGATCTGGACGGGGTCGGGGAACTTCATGACTTGGCCTCCAGCCGCGCCGCCCAGCCGGCAGCGTCGTTCGCCAGCTGCAATTGCACCGGCGCGAACAGGGGTTCGTCGAGCGCGACGGTCAGCGTGTCGCCGCTGCGCGTCACGCGCGCGCCGTTGGCGACGCGGACAATCCAGCGGTCGCCGTGCGGCCGCACCAGCGCGACACGGCCATCACGGCCGGCGACCAGTGCAGCACGTGCATCGGCGCCAATCGCCGCCTGTTCGGCATGGAAGGCGACCAGCGCGTCATGCGCAATCGCGCGCGCCTCGTCGGGGCCGGTGAGCACCGGCTGCGTGTTGAATCCCAGCCAGCGCGCCAGCACCACCAACAGCGCGATTCCCGCGCCGGGCAGCACGATCAGCGTCAGCCAGTTCAAGCTTTGCCGCCGAGTTGCGCCATCGCGCCTGCCAGCCCGCTGACGTCATAGCCGGCGGCAGCGGCGGTCGCCGTGATTTCGGCAATCGAGCCGCCCTGGCTGGCGCTGGCGAGCGACCACAAATTGGTCGACCGCGTGCCCGAGCGGCAGAACGCCAGCGTCTTGCCGGCACCGAGCGCGTCGGCCATCGCCGCGACCATCGGCTGCGAAAAGCCGCGCGCATCGACGGGGATTGCCACATAACGCAGCCCCGCCGCTTCCGCTGCGGCACGGATCGCGTCACCCGCCGGCTGGTCGGGCGACTCGCCGTCGGGGCGGTTGTTGACGATGCAGACGAAGCCCTGCGCGGCAGCGGCGGCGACATCGGCGACTTCGATCTGCGGCGAAACCGCGACGGCGGGGGTGAGTTGCTTGAACATGCGCGCACCTTATCGCGCCCGGCGCGGCGCTGTCACGTCAAGATGATGCGGCGGCTTGTGCGGGGTGCGCGGGCATGGTCAAACAGGCTTTGGTCGCAGGGGGCGTGCGCATGAGCAACATTACCGAACCGGTCACGCTGCCCGATACCGCTGCGACCGCGTCGCGCGACCTGTTCGGCCAGCCGCGCGGCCTGACGTGGATTTCGCTGACCACCTTCTGGGAGGCGTTCGCGCTGTACGGCACGCAGGCGCTGATGGTGCTCTACATGGTCGATACGCTGCTGCTGTCGGGGCATGTCGAGAACATCGCGGGGTTCGGGCCGTTCCGCGCCGGCGTCGAAAGCATCACCGGACCGCTGAGCACGCAGGCGCTCGCGGCGCAGATTTTCGGACTGTTCGCGGGGCTGGCGCGCTTCACGCCGGTGTTCGGCGGGCTGATCGGCGACCGTTGGCTGGGGCGCAAATACACCATCGCGCTCGGCGCACTGCTGATGACCGCGGGCAATTTTGCGATGGCGAGCGAGCGGCTGTTCCTGCTCGCGGTACTGCTGATGATCCTCGGCGCCGGCTGCATGGCGGTCAATCTGCAATCACAGGTCGGCGGGCTGTACATGCAGGGCGACCGGCGCCGCGATGACGGTTTCCAGATCTATTATCTGCTGCTCAACCTCGGCGCGTTCGTCGCGCCGATCGCCAGCGGCTGGATCGGCCAGCAATGGAACTGGAGCGCAGCGTTCGCCAGCGCCGGCTTCGCGATGCTGATCGGGCTGGTGATCTATGTGCTCGGCATGCGCGACCTGCCCGCCGATCCGCCGCGCCCGTCGCGCGCCGCGCCTGCCGCCCGGCTGACCGCGGCCGAGCGCCGGTCGGTGCTGATCCTGTTCGCGCTGGTGCCGCTGATGGCGCTGTTCTGGGTGGCGCAGTCGCAGGTGTGGAACGTCTATAATCTTTGGGTGCGCGACCATGTCGACCTCAGCATTGCGGGATGGTCGATGCCGGTGCCGTGGCTGCAGGCGCTCGATGCACTGGCGCCAGCCATTCTCGTGCCGCCGATCCTCGCGCTGTGGCGCTGGCAGGCCGCGCGCGGCGCCGAGCCCAGCGACATCGGCAAGATGGCGATCGGCTGCGCGATCTTCGGGCTCGCCACGACCTGGCTCGCGGCGGCAAGCTGGGTGTTCGGCGACATCAGCCGCGTGCCGCTGCTGTGGACCGTCGCGTTCCACTTCCTGTCGAACGCCGGCTGGGTGTTCTTCGTGCCGATCGCCGTCGCGCTGTTCGCCCGCGCCGCGCCCGCCAAGGTCAACGCGATGATGCTCGGCATCAACTCGATGGCGGTGTTCATCGGCAGCACCGTCAGCGGCCGCATCGGCGGCTTCTATGAAACCATGACGCCAGGCAATTTCTGGCTGCTGCACACCGCGATCATCGGCGCGGGGGCGGTGATTTTTGCGCTGCTCGACCGTCCGCTGCGGCGTGCGTTGGCGCGCTAGCGCGATCCACCAGCCAGCCAGGCAGCGCATTCAGGCCCGAGTTCAGCCACGGCGCGCGCTTCGTAGGCAGCCGATTCGGCGTCGCTCAACGTGTCGTGCCAGCGGCCGTTGACGCCTTTGTTGATGAACACCTCGGCGCCGGCATCCCAGAATGCGCCACCGAGCGGCACGCTTTTGGTGGCATTGGCCTTCATCCAGTCGAACGAGCAGTATTCGACAATCTTCGGCCAGCGCGCCTCGTCGATTGGAATATCCAGGAACGCTGCAATGCGGCGCATTTCGCCGGGCATGTCGCGCTTCAGGTCTTCGAAATGGATCAGCTTGACGTTGGGCAGGTCGCGGATGGCCCACCAGCTGCGGATGTTCTCCCAGAACGGCCAGAACGGGTGGCCGTCGCGGTCGATCCAGTCGTGCCAATATTGCCGTATATCGGCCGGCGGCGGCTCGATCGGCGGCCCGACGCGGCCCGGCGTGTTGTTGAGCGCGTCATACCAGGTGGCGTTGGCGTTGAAGTGATGGTTGTACATGCTCCACACCACGTCGCGGCCATCGCGCCCGATGTAGAGGTATTTGGCGCGCGGGCTGAACACCAATGCATCGACCGGCAGATGCGTCTTGATGAAGCGCCTGTGCGTCTGCGCCTCGACCATCGGCAACTTCACTTCCTTGGGCGGCACGCGCAAATCAAGCCACGGCGACATGTCGGCAACGGCCAGTTCGGGATCGCCGCCAAACAGCATTTGCGCGACGATCTGCTGGACCCAGGTCGTGCCCGATTTGGCATAGGTCGATATGATGATGTCGTCGTCGCGGAACTGCAGGTCGTTCCAGATCGTCGAATCGAAATGATGGCTGTGCAGCTC
>CALDHQ010000014.1 GCA_937894055.1 uncultured Polymorphobacter sp. | reverse complement strand
CCCGCTGGTCGTGCACACCGCGAAGCTGCCCGAACCGGAAATCCCGGCCGAAGTGAAATGCCCGGACTTCGCCCACTATCTGCCAGAAGAAATCCAGGCCTTCACCACCGGCGGCGTCTATGGCGGCAAAGGCAAGAAGAGCCACCGCAGCTTCGTACAAGGCGCCTTGGCGTGCGCCACCGGATTGGCGCTGCTCGCGCAGCCGGCGCTGGCGTGTACCTCGCTGGTTCTTGGTACCAACGACGGCGGGCGCATCTACGGCCGGTCGATGGAGTTCGGTGTTCTGCTGCACTCGACGGCCATGAAGATGCCGCGCGGCTACGCCAACACCGGCATCGGCCCTGACGGCACGCCCGGCAAGGGCAAGAGCTGGAACTCGAAATATGCGGTCGTCGGTGCCAATGTCTTCGGCATGCCGTTCTACGTCGATGGCATGAACGAAGCCGGGCTGGCCGGCGGCATGCTCAACGCCCCGAACACCGCGCAGTACCAGGATGTGCCGGCCGGACAGGAAGCCAACAGCATCGCGCCGCAGCAGTTGCTGACCTATGCGCTGAGCAATTTCGCCACCGTCGGCGAGGTGCGCGAGGCGCTCGGCAAGATGTACGTCAGCAGCGCGCCGATGAAGGCATGGAACGGCGTTCCGCGCGCGCACATGACGCTGCACGACGCCGCTGGTGGCAGTATTGTCGTCGAATATCTTGGCGGGCAACTGGTGATCACCGATAACGTCATCGGCGTGATGACCAACGATCCGGCGTTCAGCTGGCACCTCGCCAATATCGGCAACTATGCCAACCTCAGCGGGCTCGACAAGAAGCCGCTCGTCGTCAACGGCAAGACCTTCCTGCCGGCGAGCTCGGGCAACGGCCTGCACGGCATCCCCGGCAGTTCGCTCAGCCCCGACCGCTTCGTGCGCGCGTCATTGTTCGTGCTGAATGCGCCGACCGATGTGACCAGCGAAGTGCAGAAGGCCCGCGCATGGCATATCATGAACAACTTCGACATTCCGTACGGGTCGATCTACCTCGATGCGTCGAGCGGCTATGGCGGCGGCGCCAGTGCCTATGAGTTCACCGAATGGACCGTCGTCGCGGACTTGAAGAACAAGACCTACAGCATCCGCTCGTTCGAAAACCCGCAGATCATGACGCTCGACTTCAAGGGCTGGGATCTGAGCGGCAAGACGGTCACAAACGTGCCCTTGCTGAAGTGATCGCCTAGCTGTCTTGGTATGCCGCCGGCGCGCAATGCATGTGCGCCGGTGGATGCCCCGCGAGGGTTCGAACCTCGGTCTCCGCGGCCAAAACGCGGCGTGCTGCCTCTGCACCACGGGGCAAAAGGCTCAGCCCTTGACGTTGACGACCTGCCGCAGCCGGTGGCGGATCGTCACCAGGTCGCTTTGCGCCGCCATCACCGCGCCGATGTCCTTGTAGGCGGCAGGGCTTTCATCGATGACGTCCTTGTCGAGCCGTGCTTCGATGCCGGTCATCGCGGCGGCATGGTCGGCAAGGCTGATCGACTTCTTGGCCGCGCCGCGCGACATCTTGCGGCCCGCGCCATGGCTGCACGACTGGAAGCTGGCGGGATTGCCCAGCCCTTCGACGATGAACGAGCCGGTGCCCATGCTGCCCGGAATGATGCCGAGGTCGCCGGCGCGCGCCCGCACCGCGCCCTTGCGCGTCACCAGCACGTTTTCGCCGAAATGCGCTTCGCGGCTGACGTAGTTGTGGTGGCAGTTGACGGCTTCCTCGGTGACCGCGAACGCCGGCAGGAACGGCGCGATGGCGCGCAGCACCGCCGCCATCATCAACTCGCGGTTGACGCGGGCATAGCGCTGCGCCCAGCTGACGGCTGCCCAATAGTCATCGAAATGGTCGGTGCCTTCGGGGAAATAGCCGAGGTCGGCATCGGGCAGGTTGATGAACCACTTGCGCATGTCTTGCTTCGCCAGCTCGATGAAATAGCTGCCGAAGCGGTTGCCGACGCCGCGCGAGCCGCTGTGCAGCATCACCCACAGCGCGTCGCTTTCATCGAGGCAGACCTCGATGAAATGATTGCCGGTGCCGAGCGAGCCGAGGTGGTTGGCGGTGTTGAACGCCTTGGCGCGCGGGTGCTTTTCGATGATGGCGTCATATTCGGCTGCCATCGTGCTCCACGCTTGCGCCTGCGCTTCGGGGACATTGTGCCACGCACCGCGGTCGCCGCGGCCGCCATTGTCGGTGCGGCCATGCGGCACCGCCTTTTCGATGGCGCTGCGCATCGCGTGCAGATTGTCGGGCAGCTGGTCGGCGCGGGCGGTGGTGCGCACCGCCATCATGCCGCACCCGATGTCGACACCGACGGCGGCGGGAATGATCGCGCCCTTGGTGGCGATGACGCTGCCGATGGTGGCGCCCTGGCCCCAGTGGACATCGGGCATGCCGGCGATATGGCCGTGGATGAACGGCAGCTGCGCGACATTGCGCAGCTGGTCCATCGCCTGCGGCTCGAACGGCAGGTGGCTGTCCCACAGCTTGAGCGGGGCGCCGTCGGTCTGGTGGTGCGAATAAAGCTGGGTGGTCATGGGTCGTCTCCCTGATGGACTGGATCAGGGGCGCGTCGCCGGTAGGAGAGGGTGGAGTCCGCGAGTCGAGTCGCGGTTCGAACTGTCTGCTGCTGCGCTGCGCCCCGGTGCGACGGGCGCAGCACAAAGGCTGCTACCGCCGCGAGGTGGTTGGCCTTTTTTGACTTGATAAGGTGCAGAAAGCAGTCATGGCGGCGGCGAATATGCCCGTCGCGCGGACTTGGCAAGCGTTAATTTCGTGAAACGCTTTCAGCGCCACGGCGACGGTGGACCAGCGCATAGACGATGACGAACAGCAGCCCCAGCCCCGCCGAGGCGACAAAGGTGCCGAGCCCGAGCCCGCCTTCGGCCTGTTCCTTGGTCAGGAAATCGCCTGCCGTGGCGCCGAGCGGATGGACGATGACGATGGCGGCCCAATAGAAGATTTCCTTCTGGTTGGGGGCAAAGCGCTGCAGCCCCGCGACCAGCGTCAGCAGCACCGCGAGCAGCGCCGAGGAACCGGCAAAGCCCAGCCCCGATTCGTCGGCGATATAGTCGCCGAACGCCGTGCCGAGCGTGCTCGCGACCAATATGCCGACCCAGTAGAGCACTTCGGCCGACTTCGGCAGGCGGCCGGTTTCGGTGAGCCGGCTGCCGCTGAACTTCCACGCCGCGAACACCAGCGCCAGCACGCCGAGCAGCAGTGCCGAGCCTTGCGCATAGCCGAGCTCGAACGTTCGCGTCATCGCGTCGGCGATCGTCGTGCCGGTGGTGCTGGTGGCGATGATCACCGCCCAATAATAGGCGGGCTGGTCACCGGGGCTGCGGACCTGGAAGAACAGCGCGACGGCAAACAATGCGAGGAAGATCGCGGTGGCGGCGAGATAGCCGAGGTTGAGCCCCATCGACAGCATGTCGCCGCCGGTTTCACCGAAGATCGTCGCGGCAATCAGCAGCAGCCAGTAATAGCCGTCGAGCTTCGGGATTTTGCGGAAGGGCGAGGTCAGCGCGAAGTCGTCGGTCATGTTTCCCCCCGAAAACGATACTCAACCCAGCGCGGCAAGCAGCCCTTCGAACATGCGGCGGCCATCGGTGCCGCCCTGTTCGGCTTCAATAAGCCGTTCCGGATGCGGCATCAACCCGAGCACATTGCCCTGCGCATTGACGACGCCGGCAATGTCGCGCGCCGAGCCGTTGACCTGCTCGGCGTAGCGGAACACGACGCGGCCTTCGCCTTCGAGCCGGTCGAGCGTTTCGGCGTCGGCGAAATAGTTGCCGTCATGGTGCGCGACCGGAATCGTGATCGTCGCGCCCGCGTCATAGCGGCTGGAAAACATCGTCTGGCTGTTGGCGACGGTCAGCTTGACGTCGCGGCAGACGAAATCGAGACCGGCGTTGCGCATCAGCGCGCCGGGCAGCAGCCCCGCTTCGGTCAGCACCTGGAAACCGTTGCAGACGCCGAGCACCGCGACACCGCGGGCAGCGGCGGCAATGACTTCGGACATCACCGGCGAACGCGCGCTCATCGCGCCCGAGCGCAGATAGTCGCCGTACGAAAAGCCGCCGGGCAGCGCGATCAGGTCG
>CALDHQ010000013.1 GCA_937894055.1 uncultured Polymorphobacter sp. | reverse complement strand
CGCCGCGGGCGTCGGCACGCGCACCCGGCGTGGGGCGCAGCACGGCAAAGGACAGGCGGTTGACGTGGTCGCGCTGCAGGTCCCGCCGCGCGCTGGGGATGCTGGCTTCCTTGCCGCCCTTGTGGTCCAGTTCGCCCCACAGGTCGTTGGACAGGCGTTGCAGCAGTTCGCTGGGCAGGCGGGTAATGTCCTGCTGCGGGCCGGTGCAGTTGATCACCCTGGCGACGGTGAGGGTTTCGGCCGGCCCGCCGCCGCGCGGGTGCAGGGTCACGGTCACGCCGTCGAACTCGGGCTCGTGCGTGTCGGTCAGGCGGTTGAGCGGCGCGAACTGCTCGCGGGCTATGCCGAAGTGGTGAAGTACGGCCTGCTCGGCGATGCCGATTTCTTCGGCTGGTGCGACCAGCACGGGGCGGCGATGCTGGCGGGCGACGCCGCACTCCGCGAATATGCGGTGGCGCACTCGGTTGCGGCCAAGGCGCGGATCGTGGCCGCGGACGAGAAGGAAACGCTCGGCCTGCGCGCGCTGCTCAACCTTGGCCATACCTTCGGCCATGCGCTCGAGGCGCAGACCGGCTTTTCCGACCGGCTGCTGCACGGCGAAGGCGTCGCCATCGGCATGGCGCTGGCGTTCGGCTTTTCAGCGACAACCGGACGCTGCAGCGGCCGCGATGCCGCGCGCGTCGCCGCGCACCTCGCCAGCGTCGGCCTGCCCGTCCTGCCGCGCAGCGCCGGCATCAGCGCGACCGGCAAATCGCTCGCGGCGCACATGCTGCAGGACAAAAAGATGAGCGGTGGCCGGCTGGCCTTCATCCTCGCGCACGGCATCGGCCAGGCCTATGTCGACAAGTCGGTGGTGCTCGCCGATGTCGAGGCGTTTCTGGACTCGCCGCCGAGCTGGAACTGACGCCGCAGCGTCGCGCCGGCGGCGGCCTCGCCTAGTAAATCCCGCCCTCGTTGCGCAGGAAGTCGGCGTCCGACCGCACGGTGCGGCGGGCGTTGGGGTTGGGCGGCGCGACGGTGCGGCGCGGCTCGCTTTCGGGCTTGAAGGCTTCCCAGATGACACCGGCGCGGCGCTCGGTCGACGGCGTGCCGCCGAAGACGCGCTTGCCCGAGCGCCGGTCGATCTTGACCATGCGGACGCCCGGCGGGACGGTGAACGGCAGCTTGGGCGCGTCTTTCAACACAATTTCACCGAACTGCCGCCAGATCGGCACCGCGATGGTGCCGCCCTGCGCATAGCCGCCGAGGCTGCGCGGCTGGTCATAGCCCAGGTACAGCCCGGCGATCAGATCGGGGGTGCCACCGATGAACCAGACGTTGGTCGGGCCGGTTGTGGTACCGGTCTTGCCGGCGAGCGGCCGGTCCATGCTGGCGAGGTTCATCGCGGTGCCGCGCTGGACGACGCCTTCCATCAGATGGACGATCTGGAACGCCGAGCGCGCATCGATGACCTGCTTGGGCTTGCCGCCGGGGCGCGGCATCGATTCACCGGCCCAGTCGGTGCGGTTGCAATCGGTGCACTTGCGCGTGTCGCGGCGCCAGATGACCTTGCCGTTGCGGTCCTGGACCATGTCGATCAGCGACGGCGTGCCGGCGCGGCCGGCATTGAACATCTGCGCATAGGCGTTGGTCAGGTTGAGCACGGTGGTTTCACCGGCGCCGAGCGCGATCGCCAGCACCGGCTGGTAGCTGCCGACGCCGAGCGCCTTGGCGGTGGCGACGACCTTGTCCATGCCGGTGCTGTAGGCGATGCGCACCGTCATCAGGTTGCGCGATTGTTCGAGGCCCCAGCGCATCGTCTGCGCGCCGGCATAGCCGCCGCTGAAGTTGCGGAAGCATTTCTTGCCGAGCGAGCGGCTCTGGAACACGCAATAGGGCGCATCGACGAAGATCGACGCCGGCGTGTAGCCGTTTTCGAGCGCGGTGACATAGACGATCGGCTTGAACGTCGAGCCCGGCTGGCGCTGCGCCTGCGTCGCGCGGTTGAACGACGATTGCCGCGCATCCCAGCCGCCGACCATGGCGAGCACGCGGCCGGTGTGCGGGTCCTGCACGACCATGCCGCCCGACACTGCCGGAATCTGGCGCAGCGCATAGCTGCCGTCATTGGCCTTGCTGACCGGCACGACATCGCCGACCTTCAGATGCTGCAGCGCCGGTGTGCCGACACCCGCCAGCACTTGCGGGGCGCCCCAGGACGGCAATGTGCCTTCGCTGCCATCGGTGAAGCCGAGCCGCGCGCTGCCGCCGTCCTTGGCGAGCACGACGGCGGCGCGCCATTCCTCATAGCCTGTCGGCAGGTTGACGGCGCGCAAGCGTCCCGCCCAGCCCTCACCGGTTTCGATATGCGCCGCCGCCCCGCGCCAGCCGCGGGCGCGGTCATAGCGCACCAGCCCGTCGCGCATGGCCTTTTCGGCGGCCTTTTGGATGAATGGATCGATCGAGGTGCGAATCCACAAGCCACCGCCATAGACGCTGTTGGGGCCGTCGGCTTCGGTTTCGCCAAACTTCGCGATGAGTTCGCGGCGTACGTCTTCAAGGAAATAGTCGCCGAGCCGTGACTTCGGCGGCACGACATTGCGGATGGCGATCAGCGGCTGCGCGACTGCAGCGTCATGCTGCGCGGCGGTCAGATAGCCATTGGCCTGCATCTGGCCGAGCACCCAGTTGCGCCGCGCCAGTGCCTTGTCGTGGTTGCCGACCGGGTTATAGTTCGACGGCGCCTTGGGCAGGATGGCGAGATAGGCCATTTGCGCGGTGTCGAGCTGGCTGACGGTCTTGCCGAAATAGGCCTGTGCCGCCGCCTCGACGCCGTAGCTGTTGCGGCCGAGGAAGATCTGGTTGAGGTAGAGTTCGAGGATCTGCTGCTTGGTCAGCGCCTGTTCGAGGCGGCGCGCCAGCACGGCTTCCTTGATCTTGCGCGCGAACGTCACTTCATTGTTGAGCAGCAGGTTCTTGGCGACCTGCTGGGTGATCGTCGAGGCGCCGACCGGGCGCTTGCCGCTGCCGAGCGACTTGACGTTGGTCAGCACCGCCTGCGCGATACCGAGATAGTCGAGCCCCGAATGCGTGAAGAAGGTCTTGTCCTCCGCCGACAGATAGGCGTGGATGAGCTGCGGCGGCATGTCCTTGTAGGGCAGGAAGATGCGGCGTTCGCGCGAATAGCTGGTCAGCACCGTGCCATCGGCGGCGCGCACCGTCGACGGCAGCGGCGGCGTGTAGTCGGCAAGCTCGCCGGTGTCGGGCAGGTTGCGCAGCACGAGGACTACTGCGAGCGCGCCGAGCAGCACGACGGCGCCCAGCGCCACCCCCGCCCAGCCCCAGAAGCTCAGGCGCGGCAGATGAAGCCATTTCGGGCGGGATACATTGGTGACCACAGCGCTAGCCTATAGCAGGCGCGAAGCCTTGCTCAAGCGCCGCGGCATGCGGCGCGCGCTATTTGCCGCGACGCAGGAACGTCTCGACCGCCTGCGCGATGCCCTGTGCGATGGCGGCCTGGCCTTCGGGCGAAAACAGCAAGCGCGCGTCCTCGACATTCGAGACATAGCCGGTTTCGAGCAGCACCGAGGGCACGTCGGGCGCCTTGAGCACATAGAAGCCGGCGAAATGGTGGAACTCGCCGCGAAAGCCGATGCGCGATTCGAGGCTGCGCTGCAGCGTTTCGGCAAAGGCCACCGAGCGGTTGAGCGTGTCGCGGCGCGCCAGATCGATCATGATGTCGCCGACACCGGGCGCTTCGACGCCGAGATTGACGCCGGCAATGATGTCGGCCTGGTTTTCGCGCGCTGCCAGCCGCGCCGCGACCGCATCCGACGCGGTTTCGGACAGCGTATAGACGCTGGCGCCGCGCGCCAGCAGGTTGGGGGCGCTGTCGGCGTGGATGGAAATGAACAGATCGGCCTTGGCGCGCCGCGCGATGGCGATGCGGCCGCCGAGCGGGATGAAGCGGTCATTGTCGCGCGTCAGCAGCGCCTTGACCTGCCCAGATTTGTTGAGCGCGGCGGCGGTGGCGCGCGCAATCGCCAGCGTGATGTCCTTTTCATAGCGCCCGACGGGGATGCCGTCGCCTTCGGCCGGCGTCGCGCCGACGTCCTTGCCGCCGTGTCCGGCGTCGATCATCACAATCGGCAGTTTGCCGCCGCGGCGATGCGGTGCCGGAGATTCGGGCATAGCGGGTTCGGGCTGGGGCTGGTCGGTTTTCGCGATTTCGGGTGCCGGCGGCGGCGCTGCGCCGAAGGCATCGGCCGGCAAGTCGAAGTCGGCGGTAGCGCTTGCCGCTTTGCCGGCGGTCACAAACGGCGTCACCACCTTCCGCGGCTTGCCGAGCCGCGCATCGAACTGTTCGCGCGAGACCGGCGCCAGTTGCAGCAGCAGCCGGCCGTCACCGGCCTGGCGCGCCGCGATGATCGTCATCGGCCGCGATAGCTCGATGACCAGTCGCACGGTTTGCGGGTCGAACTGGCCGGCGCGGACGCGCACCACGACCCCGCCGCCGTCGACGCTGCGGCGCACCGGTGCGACCCCGTCGAAATCGACAATCAGCCGCAGCGGATCATCGAGCACGAAGCTTTTTGGCGCGGCAACGGCGCCGTCGAGATCGACGGCGATTTCAGGCCGCGCACCACCACTGATTTCAATGCCGCGCAAGCTGGCAGCGGCCGCAGGGTGCCCCGCCAGCAACAACAACAAAAGGACCAGGCGCGACAGCATCGACAACGAGCGTTACCGGTCGCCAGCCGCGCCGACAAGCGGGGCACTGAAACGTTGTGGCAGGGTGCCACTGCAACGCTATTGCAATGCTTTATGTTGTCGGGGTCGCATAAGGATGCTAGCAAGTCCCCGATGGCTCCGTACCGACGCGTTTTGCGCACACCGGCGAGGGGCCGTTTCTAGAGGCGCCCGCGCCACTGGGGGAAGTTCGCGTTTAAGGTGCGGCGATATTGCCTGCCATTTCAAACGCCTACCCAATCCAGCGTCGGGCACTTCGCAGATATCGTTCGCCGCAACGGCCAGCCGGATTTTCGTCCGTGGTCGTTCGCAGCATCATAGTTAGGCCGCCATGTTTTCGATTCACACCAGCACAGCAAGGACCGCCCTTCGGGTCGGCCCGCTGTTGCGGTCGAAGCACATTGCCATGGTGGCCATGCCGCGTTTTACACAAACCCCGGGCCGCACCGTGCTGTTGCACGCGCAGGCCCCAAATTCGCGCGCCTGCGCGCCGGCCGGATCGGCCTGCGTGCCTGGCAGCGCCATGGAGCACATCAATGTCACAGCGTATGCTGATCGACGCCCGCCACCCGGAAGAAACCCGCGTCGCCGTCGTCAACGGAAACCGTATTGAAGAATTCGACTTTGAAGCCGCCGATCGCAAGCAGCTCAAGGGCAACATCTATCTCGCCCGCGTAACCCGCGTCGAACCGTCGCTGCAGGCGGCGTTTGTCGAATATGGCGGCAACCGCCACGGCTTTCTGGCGTTCAGCGAAATCCACCCGGATTACTACCAGATCCCGCGCGAAGACCGCGAAGCCTTGCTGCGCGAAGAACAGGCGCTGGCGCATGACGACAGCCATGACGACGCCGAAGCCACGGGCGAAGAAACCGGCGAAGACGGTGAAGAAATCGCCGAATCGGGCGGCCACGGCGACGACACCGACGCGCTGCGCCGCAAGCGCCAGGCGCTGCGCCGCCGCTACAAGATCCAGGAAGTCATCCAGCGCCGCCAGGTGCTGCTGATCCAGGTCGTCAAGGAAGAACGCGGCAACAAGGGCGCGGCGCTGACCACCTATCTCAGCCTCGCCGGCCGCTACTGCGTGCTGATGCCCAACACCGCGCACGGCGGCGGCATCAGCCGCAAGATTTCGAACCTGTCGGACCGCAAGCGTTTGAAGCAGGTGATGGCCGACCTCAAGCTGCCCAACGGCATGGGCGCCATCGTCCGCACCGCCGGGCTCAAGCGTTCGAAGACCGAAATCAAGCGCGACTTCGACTATCTGACGCGGCTGTGGGACGAAATCCGCGAAACCACGCTGTCGAGCACCGCACCGTGCCTCGTCCATCAGGACTCCGACCTCATCAAGCGCGCCATCCGCGACGTTTACGGCAAGGATATCGAGCAGGTGCTGGTCGAGGGTGCCGAGGGCTATGAGGCCGCGCACACCTTCATGAAGATGCTGATGCCGACGCATGCAGCAAAGGTCGTGCAGTACACCGACCCGGTGCCGCTGTTCCAGCGCTTCGGCGTCGAAGGGCAATTGGAGGCGATGTACCAGCCCGTCGTCCAGCTGCGCTCGGGCGGCTATATCGTCATCAACCCGACCGAGGCTTTGGTGTCGATCGACATCAACTCGGGGCGGTCGACGCGCGAGCACAACATCGAGGAAACCGCCTACAAGACCAACATGGAAGCCGCCGAGGAAATCGGCCGCCAGCTGCGGCTGCGCGACATGGCGGGCCTGGTCGTCATCGACTTCATCGACATGGAAGTCAGCGGCAACAATCGCCGCGTCGAACGCGCCATGAAGGACGCGCTGCGCCACGACCGCGCGCGCATCCAGCTCGGCCGGATCAGCAGCTTCGGCCTGATGGAAATGAGCCGCCAGCGGCTGCGCACCGGCGTGCTCGAAGCCTCGACGCACATCTGCCCGATGTGCGACGGTTCGGGCTATGTCCGCGCGATTCCGTCGGCGGCGCTTGCCGCGCTCCGCACACTCGAAGCCGAAGCACTCAAGGGTCGCGCCAGCGAGTTCACGCTGCGCGCCAGCGTCGAAGTCGCGATCTATGTGCTCAACCGCAAGCGCGCCGAACTCGCCGAGCTTGAAGCGCGCTACGGCATCGGCATCGAAGTCATCCCCGACGGCGAGCTGATGGCGCCCAACTTCACGCTCGATGCCGCCGGCCCGCCGCCGGCCAAGCAGGTCGTGGTGAGCGCACTGCCGCCGGTCACGGTGATCGTCGACGAGGAAGACGAACCCGAAATCGACGATGTCGAGGACGATGACGACGACGCCCGCGACCGCGCCGAGGACGATGAGGAAGACCGCATCGAAGCCGAAACCGCACGCGCCGAAGGCCGCGAGCCGCGCCCGCGCGAAAGCGAAAGCGAACCCGGTGGCCGTCGCCGCCGCCGCCGCCGCCGTGGTGGCCGTCGCGACGCGACGCCGACCGGTGATGCCGCTACCAGCGAAACCGGTGAAGACGGCGAGGCTGTCGCTGCCGCGCCGACCGATGCCGCACCCGCCGATGGCGATGCGCCGCGCAAGCGCCGTCGCGGTCGCCGTGGTGGCCGTCGTGGTGATGCGCCGGTCGCAACCGAAATGGCCGCCGATATCGGCGAAGCCAGCGACGGTGTCGCCCCCGAAGCCGAAGTGGCTGCCGAGGCGCCGGCTGAAAAGCCCAAGCGTCGTGGTCGTGCCCGCAAGGCCGATACTGTCGCCGAAACCGAGGTCGAAGCGGTTGCTGAGGAAGCGGCTGTCGAAGCACCCGCCGAAGCGGCCCCTGCCGCCAAGCCGTCGCGCCGTCGCGGTGGCCGCAGCAAGGCTGTCGAAGCGGTCGAAGCCGCACCTGAAGCCGAGGTTGTTGCCGAAGCTGAAGTTGCCGTGATCGAAGCCGCAGCCCCCGCCGCCAAGCCGGCACGCCGCCGTTCGGCGAAGGCCAGCGCCGCCACCGCCGAGCCGGTCGTCGCGGCTGTTGCCGACGATGCGGCACCGGCCGTCGCCGCGCCCGAAACTGCCGTCGCCGAGGCCGCACCCGAAGCTGTGACCGCCGAAGCAGACGCCGAGCCCGCCGACACCGGCCCGGTGCGCAAGGGCTGGTGGCAGCGGACGTTCGGCGACTGATTGGCCGCGACTGACCAGTGCGCCCCTGAAAACAGCGTCGCTGCCGCCGTCCGGCAAGGTCGGTACGGCAGCGACGCCGGCTTCACGCGCGGTTCAGCGTAAATGGACGAATAGCCGCGATATGGGTTTGACGTCGCGCCTCGCAGGAAGACTGGTGACCGCCTGCGCGGCGTCGCTGCTGCTGGTCCAGCCGTTGCTGGCGCAATCGATCAACGTGCTGCGCGATGCCGAAACCGAAGCGTTTTTCCGCGACATATCGAAGCCGATGGTCGTTGCCGCCAACCTCGATCCCAAGTCGGTGCAGTTCATCCTCGTCGGCGACCCGAGCATCAACGCCTTTGTCTGCTGCGGGCAGAACGTCTTCATCCATTCCGGGCTGATCCAGGTCACTGACAACGTCAACCAGCTGCAGGGCGTCATCGCGCACGAACTCGGCCATGTCGCCGGCGGCCATAATGTCCGGTCGGGCGAAGGTACTGGTCCGGCCACCAGTATCTCGATCCTGTCGCTGATTGCCGCGGGCGCGGCGATGGCGCTGGGTGCCGGCGAGGCCGGTATGGCGATCCTCGGCATGGGGCAATCAGTAGCGCAGTCGAGCTATCTGTCCTTCAGCCGCGATCAGGAAAGCCGCGCCGACCAGGCCGGCGCCGAATATCTGCTGGCGTCGCAACTGTCGGGCCAGGGCTCGCTCGACTTTTTCGGCAAGCTGGCGAACCAGGAATACCGGTTGGCGATCCCCCAGACCAATTCGTACAACCGCACCCACCCGCTGTCCGGCGAGCGCATCGCGGCGCTGAATGATGTCTATGCAAAGTCGCCGTATTTCCGCAAAGGCCCCGACGCGGTGTTCCAGGCGCGCTTCCTGCGCATCAAGGGCAAGCTGATCGGCTATATCGAAGACCCCAAGCGCACACTGGTGATGTTCCCGGCCAGCGACCAGAGCGTGCAGGCCCGCTACGCGCGCGCCTATGCCTGGCAGCGCTCGGCCTACCCCGATGCAGCGATCGGCGAAGTCGACAAGCTGCTGATCGGTGCGCCCGACGATCCCTATTTTCTTGAACTCAAGGGCCAGATCCTGCTCGAATCGGGACGCAACAAGGAAGCCATCCCAGTGCTGCGCAAGGCCGTTGCCAATGCGCCGAACGAGCCGCTGATCGCGACCTTGCTCGGCCATGCGCTGATTTCGACCGAAGTGCCTGCCGACCTTGCCGAAGCCAAGCCGCTGCTCAAGGCGGCCATCGCGCGCGACAAGGACAATCCCTTCGCCTGGTACCAGCTCGGCGTCATCTATGACCGCGAAGGCGACACGCCGCGCGCGGCATTGGCGTCGGCCGAGCGCTACTCTATGGAAGGCAACCGCAAGGGTGCCGCGGCCAATGCCCGCGTCGCGCTTGCCGGCCTGCCGCGCGGCAGTTCCGACTGGATCCGCGCACAGGATATTGCCTTGGCAAGCGCCTGCGAAGGTAACAAGAAGAAGTGCTGACCGGCACCGGCCCGACGATAAGGACTATTCGTGAAACACTTCAATTCGGAACGCAGCAAGATGCTGCTTGTCGGTGTGGCCGTGGCAGCGCTCAGCGCCGGTATCTTCGCGTCAGGCAGCGCCAATGGCGCCGCCAGTTCGCCGGCCACGCAATATTCGCCCGCCGAGCGCGCCGCGATCGAAGCCATCGTCCGCGACTATATCCTGACGCACCCCGAAATCATTCCCGAAGCCATCAACGGCATGCAGGCGCGCGAAGTCAGCAAGCTGCTCGCCAGCAACCGCGCCGAAATCGAAAAGCCGTTCGCCGGCGCCATGGCGGGCAACCCCAACGGCGACACGACGCTGGTGGTGTTCTTCGACTATGCCTGCCCCTATTGCCGCGCCAGCCACGCCGATGTCACCAAGCTGATCGCCGCCGACAAGAATCTGCGCGTCGTCTACCGCGACTTCCCGGTGCTCGGCCCGGCGTCGGACGAAGCCGCCGCGGCCAGCCTCGCGGCCGCCCAGCAAAACCGCTATATGGCGTTCAACAACGCGATGTTCGAATCGGCCGGCCGGCCGACGCATGAACGGATTGTCGCCACAGTGCGCGCCAGTGGCCTCAACGAAGTCGCCACTGCCAAGGCGATGCAGTCGGCCGCGGTGAAGGCCGAAATCGACAAGAACCTCGAACTCGGCCGCGCGCTCGGGCTGACCGGCACGCCGAGCTACGTCGTCGGCGACCAGATCCTGAGCGGTGCAGTGGGCTACGACGTGCTCGCCAAGGCCGTCGCCGATGCGCGCGCGAACAAGGCTAAAACGCAAGGCTAGAGACTGCTACAACGGCACCGAAGTGGAGTCGTTACGTGATGCAGTCCCGCCTCAAGCCGATACTCGCTGTCGTTGCCGTGGTGCTGCTCGCAGTCGCCGGCTGGCTCTGGTTCAACCAGCGCCCGGCGCGTGATGAAGGCTGGCTCGGCTATGTCGAGGGCGAGTCGATCTATATTGCGGCGCCTGTGGCCGGGGCACTCGAATCGCTGGATGTGCGGCGCGGCGATACGGTTGCCGCAGGCGCACAGCTGTTCGCACTCAATCCGCAGGCCGCGAGTGCCGATACCCGGCGACTGCAGGCGGCGATTGCCATTGCCGAGGCACGGCGCGCTGACCTGCTCAAGGCGCGGCAGCGGCCCGAGGAAATCGCCATCATTCGTGCCAACCAGGCGCAGGCCCGCGCCAATGTCGAACGGGCGCAGCACGATTTCGATCGTACCGCCGCGATCAACGCCAAGGGGTTTGCCACCAACGCCCAGCTCGACGCGGCGCGCGCAACGCTTCAGGCCGCGCAGGCCGCGCTGGCGGCGACGATGGCCCAGGAACGCGCCGGTGCGCTCACCGGGCGTGCCGACGACATCGCTGCCGCGACCGCGCTGATTGCCTCGACGCGTGCCGAACTTGCCGCGCAGCAGCGCCGCGACCGTGAAATCGCGCCCGTTGCCGCTGCCGCCGCGCAAGTCGAACAGACGTTCTTCAACCCCGGCGAATGGGTGCCAGCGAATGCGCCGGTGGTCAGTCTGCTCGAACCCGGCCGAATCAAGCTGCGCTTCTTCGTGCCCGAAGATGTCGTGGTGACGTTGCGCCCCGGCACGCGCGTCACCGCCAGCTGCGACGGTTGCGGCGCGCCGTTCGGCGCTA
>CALDHQ010000012.1 GCA_937894055.1 uncultured Polymorphobacter sp. | reverse complement strand
CCTGCGTGAAGGGATAGAAGCTCACCCACAGGCCGAAGCGCTCGGAAAGGGAAATCTTTTCCTCCACCACCTCGCCCGGATGCACCTCGCCATCCTCGGTGTGTTTGTAGGTGAGGTTTTCCTTCATGTACTCGGGAAGCAGGTGGCGCCGGTTGCTGGTCGCGTAGATCAGCACATTGGGCGCGCCGGCAGACACCGAGCCGTCCAGGATGGACTTGAGCGCCTTGTAGCCGGGCTCGCCGTCGTCGAAGCTGAGGTCGTCGCAGTAGACGATGAAGCGCTCGGGCCGCTCGGCGACCAGGTCGACGATGTCGGTCAGGTCGACCAGGTCGGTCTTGTCGACCTCGATCAGGCGCAGGCCGCGCGGCGCGAATTCATTCAAGCAGGCCTTGATCAGCGAACTCTTGCCGGTGCCTCGCGCGCCGGTCAGAAGCACGTTGTTGGCGGTGCGCCCTTCCACGAACTGCTCGGTGTTTCGAAGCAGACGCTCCTTCTGCGGTTCGACTTCGACCAGATCGGCAAGGCGGATCGGAGCGACATGGCGCACCGGCTCAAGCGCGCTGCCGCCAGCGCTGCGCCGCTAGCCAGCAGGCCTTGCGCCGATGCGGTGGTCTTCGTCCGCAGCGCGCGCACCTTGCGCCAGTTGGCGTCGAATTGCGCGGTGTCTGCGAAGCTCTTGCGCTCCTCGGTCGAAAGCTGCTTGTCCTTCGACAGCTTCTCGAGGACGTCGGCGGGAATGATAGTGCAACCGCAATGCATGGTCAGGTCTCCCTCTTGTTGGCGCGACGCAGCGACGGCCGCTGGCCGGCAGGTACATTTGACGCAACATCAGGACGGTAGGTGGTGGATATAGTTCGAGCGCGGGGCGCTTCGGGCCGAAACAAAAGCCACTCGCGGCTGTCGGCGTCCAGAACGGCATCATAACATGTTTTGGCCGGTAAAACAGCCGCTTCAGCGGCGCCCCATGCGTCCCATGATGGTGACGAAAAATGCCGTCGACCAGCCGATCAGCAACAGGCCGTTGATACCTTCGATTGCCGCGATCAGCTTCCAGTCATGCGCGATGGCTTCGTCGCCGTAGCCAATGGCGGCATAGGTTTGGGTCGAGAAATAGACCGCATGGCGCAAGCCTTCGACCGCGCCGAGTTCAAGATAGAGTGTCGCATACAGCCAGATTTCGAGGCCATGGACCACGAACAGCCCGAGCACCAGCGCCATGATCATGGCAACGCCGCGGACCGACAGCGGGTGGATTCCCCGCTCTTCTTCCTCGCGCATCATCCCGACCCGGACCTCGTTGAGCACCAGCAGGCCGACGGCGTGCACCATCACCGTCGCCAACACCATGGCGGTGGCAATCGCCAGTTCGGTCAGCACGCAGCGGCGCCGGATTCAAGGTTTGAGGAGATCACTTGCTCCAGTCGTTGCGTTTGCCGCGCGTTGCAAACAATAGCGCGGCGACGAGTGCCGCCGACCCGACACCAACGGCGAGCCAGCCGCCGCCGATCCGGCGCTGTGCAGTGGCGTCGGTCGTCGGGGCCGGCGCGGCTGCCGCAGGCTTGGGGGCCGGCTTGGGCGTTGCCGTCTTGGCGGCCGCAGGCTTTGCTGCGGGCTTCGCGGTGGCCTTCGCCTCGGAAGCCGGGGCTGCGGCCTTGCGCGTCCGCTTGGGTGCTACAGCGCTGGCGCCGTCTGCGGGGGCTTTGGGGGGCATATCCGACTCCGTGCAATCTGGGGTGGCCATCAAACCGCAGAACGCCTGCAGCGCCAAGTCCTGATTGCGATTGCCGTAATAGCACGGTGCAAGCGCGTCACGCTTTACGCGTTTCGGGCTTGGCAGTAATGGAGGGCGAGGCCCGGACTTGCTCTGGCTTGACGTAAAGGATGTACCGCTGATGTTTAACAGTTTTGCCCGCGGCTTGATCGCCACTGGCGCGCTTGCACTTTCGACATTGGCCGCTCCGGCAATGGCACAGTCTGTCGCGGGGGAAGAACTCAGTGAGGATGCCAAGCTCGCCGCGCAGCTGTCGAACCCCGTCGCGGCGCTGATCAGCGTGCCGTTCCAGGGCAACTGGGACTCGGGTGGCGGCCCCAACGGCGATGGCAGCAAGTACACGCTCAACATCCAGCCGGTCGTGCCGATCAGCATCAGCGCTGACTGGAACATCATCTCGCGCACCATCCTGCCGTTCATCACCCAGTCGCACATCACCCCCGGTCCGGCCACCGGCCAGACAGGCTTTGGCGACACGACGCAGAGCTTCTTTTTCTCGCCCAAGAAGCCCGCCGGCGGCTGGCTGATCTGGGGCGCCGGGCCGGCGTTCCTGATCCCCACCGGTACCAGCAAGCCGCTGACCACCGACCAATGGTCGGCCGGCCCGACGGCGGTGTTGCTGACGCAGAAGGACGGCTGGACGGTCGGCGTGCTCGCCAACCAGCTCTGGTCGTTTGCCGGCGACAGCAGCAACGGCAAGGTCAACTCGATGTTCCTGCAGCCGTTCCTAAGCTACACGACCAAGAAGTTCACGACCTACAGCATCAACACCGAAACCACCTGCAACTGGGAACTGGTCGGCAACCAGTGCGCGGTGCCGATCAACGTCACCGTCGGCCAGCTGATGAAGCTCGGCAGCCAGCGCGTGTCGTTCACCGCAGGCGGCCGCTACTATGTTTCGCGTCCCGTCGGCACCGCCGAATGGGGTTTGCGCTTCGTCGCCACCTTCCTGTTCCCGACCGGCGAAAAGTAGCCATGTCCGCGCGGCAGTCCGTCACCGATGGCATGGTGCTCATCCCCGGCGGGCTGTTCGCGATGGGCGCCAACGACAGCTACCCCGAGGAAGCGCCGATCCACAATGTCGAGGTCGACAGCTTCTGGATCGACAAGACGACGGTGACCAACGCGCAGTTCGCGGCGTTCGTCGCGGCCACCGGCCATGTCACCGTCGCCGAAATCGCGCCGCGTGCCGAAGACTATCCCGGCGCACTGCCCGAAATGCTCTACGCCGGCAGCCTGGTGTTCAAGAAGACCCGCGGCAAGGTCGATACCGCCGACTGGTCGCAGTGGTGGGAATTCCGCAAGGGCGCCGACTGGCGCCACCCCTATGGCCCCGGCAGCAGCATCGAGGGGCTCGACGACCACCCCGTCGTCCATGTCGCCTATGCCGATGCGCTGGCCTATTCGACCTGGGCGGGCAAGGAACTGCCGACCGAGGCCGAGTTTGAATACGCAGCACGCGGCGGGCTGATCGGTGCCACCTACGCCTGGGGCAACGTCTTCCGCCCCGGCGGCAAGCACATGGCGAACACCTGGCAGGGCGGCTTCCCGTACGAGAACACCCGCGAGGACGGCTGGGAAACCACCGCGCCCGTCGGCAGCTATCCGCCCAACGGCTACGGCCTGTACGACATGATCGGCAACGTCTGGGAATGGACGCAGGACTGGTACGCGCCGCGCCACGCCGGCGACGAGGCCAAGGCCTGCTGCGTCCCCAAGAACCCGCGCGGCCCGGCAACCGGCACCATCGACCCCAACACGCCGCAAGTGCCGATCCAGCAGAAAGTCCTCAAGGGCGGCAGCTTCCTGTGCGCGCCAAGCTACTGCAAGCGCTACCGCCCCGCCGCGCGCCATGCCGAGTCGATCGATACCTCGACGTGCCATGTCGGGTTCCGGTGCGTGGTGCGCGGCAAATAGAGCTAGCTGCGCGCACCAACGCAAGACGGCCCGAACCTCCATCCGTCATTCCCGCGCAGGCGGGAATCCACGTGCAGGACGGCGCTTGACGGTGGATTCCCGCCTGCGCGGGAATGACATCTGGGTATCGAGTCGCGCCTCAAGCACGTCCGAAAACCGCCAGACTGGCCGACCGTCCGTGCTATGTTGCCGGCATGGACATCGCCCCTGCCCCCATTGACCCTGCGACCGCGTACCGCGCGATGCTGGCGCGCGACGCGCGGTTCGACGGGCGCTTCTTCACCTGTGTCCGCACCACCGGCATCTATTGCCGGCCAGTGTGTCCGGCACGGCCACCGAAGGTCGAGAACTGCCGGTTCGTGGCTTCGGCGGCGGCGGCACAGGCGGCAGGGTTCCGGCCGTGCCTGCGTTGCCGGCCGGAGACGGCACCCGACATGGGGGCGTGGAATGGCAGTTCGAACACCGTGCGGCGGGCGCTGGCGCTGATCGAGGCGGGTGCGCTGGATAGCGGCGATGTCGAGGCGTTGGGTGACCGGCTGGGCGTTGGGGGGCGGCAGTTGCGGCGGCTGTTCCGCCAGCATCTCGGCGCCTCGCCGGTGGCGGTGGCGCAGACGGCGCGGGTGCTGCTGGCGAAGCAGCTGATCCATGACACCGGGCTGTCGATGGCGCAGGTGGCGTTTGCGGCGGGCTTCGGCAGCGTGCGGCGCTTCAACGAGACTTTCCAGGCGCTGTACCAGCGCCCGCCGGGTGCGCTGCGGCGGCGCAAGGCCGGGGCCGGTCTGCTTCGGACGCGGCGGCAAGGAGCCAACCGTCACCGATGCCGCGGCCGTGCTCGGCTATTTCGACCCCGCCTATTTCTTCGGCGGGCGGATTACGCTCGATATCGAAGCGGCGTCGATTACCGATACCTGTCAGACCATCCGTGTTGCTGAGTAGCTCCAGCTTGAGATTCGCTTCTTCAAGCGCACGGGTTCGATGTTCCACCAAGGTCTCGAGGTAGTCGTTACGCTCCTGTAGCCCCTTGATCGGGTAAACCTCTCCATCTTGAACAAGGTGATATGGGATCGATATGCCGCTATGCACGATCTTCCAGTCATCGCCCTCC
>CALDHQ010000011.1 GCA_937894055.1 uncultured Polymorphobacter sp. | reverse complement strand
ATCTGGCGAGCGCTGGCGACGGCGGGCTGGCGGCGCTGCTGCTCGACAGTTGCGAACTACTGCGGCTGGGGCAGGCGGTGGTGCCGGTCGAGGCAGCGCTCGCCGGCAGCACCAGCGCCTGCCTGCTGACGCGCGGCGTGCTGCTGCCGCTGGCCGATGACGCGGGCGGGCTCGGCTATGTGCATGGCGTGCTCAACTGGAAGCAGCTGCTCGACCGCGCGGCGTCCGAAAATCTGCGGCGCGAGGTCAATCTGGCGCTGCACGGTGACTCCACGCTTTTGTCGGCATTTCCGGGGTCTTTGCGCGAAAACTGACGAACTTTTCAATTTCGCTGGCCGATTCCATGCGAAAATGTGGACAAACCCGCCAAAATCGACACAAAATTCGCAAAATCCATCATTGCTTGCGCACAGCAATATCATTGTCCTATTGCCGCGCCCGACGCATAAGCGGTGACGGATCCGGCGAGAGCGAGGAGCAAGGCAATGGCGGCACGAGCAGGCGACGATACGCCAGCCCCGGCAGGCGAAAACGCCAATCGACGGCTGTTTGCCGATCTGCTGTTTGCCACGGCCTTGCCCGGCGAGGCCGACAGCATCGATGCTGCCGCCGCCGACCGCATCGTCGCGCAGGTCGCGACGCTCGCTGCCAAGCGCAGCCCCGGCACGCCGGCCATCTCGCTCGACCCCATCGACAGCCAGGGTGGCCGCCGCCGCCTCGGGCTGGCGATCGTCAATGACGATATGCCGTTTCTCGTGGATTCGGTGTCGGCGGCGATCACCAGCGCCGGACTCGGTATCGACCGGCTGCTGCATCCGATCGTCACCGTGCGCCGCGACGACAAAGGCCGCCTGCTGACGATCGCCGCCGCCGATGCCAATGCGCCTGCCGCCGGCGAAGCGCGCGAGTCGCTGATCTACATCGAACTCGAACGCGTCAGCGCCAAGGCGCGGCTGGCGCTGGTCGAAACGCTACACGGCGTGCTCGCCGACGTCCGCATTGCGGTCAACGACTGGGCCGACATGCTTGCGGCGTTGAAGGCCGCGACACGCGCGCTGGCCGACAATCCGCCGCCGGTGGCCCCGCATGCCGCGGCCGAAACCACGGCGTTCCTCGATTGGCTCGCCGCCGACAATTTCACGCTGCTCGGCGTGTCGCGCACCGATCTCGACAGCGGCGCTGTCGAGGGCCTCGGGCTGCTGCGCGACCCGAAGTTTGCGGTGTGGGGTGACGACGCACTGCCGGCGCCGGTGCAGAAGTTCCTCGATTCGCCCGAGCCGATGCTGGTCAGCAAGACCGGCGCGGTGTCGACGGTGCACCGCCACGTCAATTTCGACATGATTTCGGTCAAGGGCTATGACCGCCAGGGCCGTGCCGTCACCGAAACGCGCTTCATCGGGCTGTTCACCAGCTCGGCGCTCGCCACCTCGCCGCGCATGGTGCCGCTGCTGCGCCGCAAGGTCGCCGAGGTCATCGACGCGCTCGGTTTCGACGCCAAGGGCCATACCGGCAAGGCGCTCGTCCATGTCCTCGAAGCCTTCCCGCGCGAGGAACTGTTCGAAGCCAGCCCCGACCGATTGAAGTCGATGGCGCTCGGCTTGCTGTCGCTGCTCGACCGCCCGCGCCCCAAGCTGTTCGCGCGCGCCGATGCCTATGGCCGCTTCGTCTCGGTGCTCGTCTATGTGCCGCGCGACGCCTATACCAGCGGCGTCCGCGAACGCGTCGGCGCGATGCTCACCGAAACCTTCGGCGGCAAGCTGACGCGCTATGAAGTCGAATTGCGTGCCGAGGGCCTGGCGCGCGTCCACTACATCATCGGCACGCCGGGCGGCGACGTCACGCTCGACGAGGCCGCGCTCGATGCCCGGCTCGATGCGATGGTGCGCGGCTGGGATGAACATATCGAAGCCGCACTCGCCGACGTCGCCGGTCCGGCACGCGCCGCGCGGCTGACGCTGACGCACGGCAAGGCGTTCTCGCCGAGCTACCGCGCACAATATAGCGCGGCCGATGCGGCGACCGATCTGCTGGCGCTGTCGCGGCTCGAGGACAGCCATGGCCGCGAGGTGCTGCTGTATCGCCGTGCCGGTGATGCACCGCAGGCGCTGCGGCTCAAGATCTACCGGCTCGGGCAGATCATCGCACTGTCGGACGCGGTCCCAGTGCTTGAGAACTTCGGGCTGCGTGTCATCGAGGAGTTCCCGTTCGATCTCGATGGCGGGCGGCTCGGCTGGATCCACGATTTCCTGCTCGAAGTCCAGGGCGAGGCGGCGACGCTCGACCTCGACGTACTGCGCGCCCGCGTCGAGCCGGCGCTGCGCCACGTGCTGCTCGGCCAGCAGGAGAATGACGCGTTCAACGCGCTGGTCATCGGCTGCGGCCTCGGCGCCGAAACCGCCGGCTGGCTGCGCGCCTATTTCCGCTATCTGCGCCAGACCGGCGTCAGCTACGGGCTGACCACCGTCGTCGATGCACTGCGCCGTTATCCGGCGGTCACCGATGACATCGTCGCGCTGTTCCGCGCCAAGTTCGAGCTCGATGTCGATGACCGCGCTACCGCAATTGCCGATGCCGCCGAACGCATCGACGCCGGGCTCGCCGACGTCACCGCGATCGACGACGACACGATCCTGCGCCTCTACCAGTCGGTCATCGACGCGACGCTGCGCACCAACGCCTTCGTCCCCGGCGGCCCCGAAGCGCTGGCGTTCAAGCTCGACAGCCACGAAGTCCCCAACCTGCCGCCGCCGGTGCCGTACCGCGAAATCTGGGTCTATTCGCCGCGCGTCGAAGGCATCCACCTGCGCGGCGGGCCGATTGCGCGCGGCGGGCTGCGCTGGTCCGACCGCCGCGACGATTTCCGCACCGAAGTACTCGGCCTCGTCAAGGCGCAGAAGGTCAAGAACACCGTCATCGTGCCGACCGGCGCCAAGGGCGGCTTCTACCCCAAGCAACTGCCAGCGCCGTCGAACCGCGAGGCCTATGCCGCCGAAGGGGTCGAAGCCTATTCGATCTTCATCCGTGCGCTGCTGTCGCTGACCGACAATCTCGATGCCGCCGGCGCCAACATCCCGCCCGACGATGTCGTCTGCCACGACGCGCCCGACCCCTATCTGGTCGTCGCCGCCGACAAGGGCACCGCGACCTTCTCCGACACCGCCAACGCCATAAGTCTCGCGCATGATGACGGCCGCGGCTTCTGGCTCGGCGACGCCTTCGCCAGCGGCGGGCGTGTCGGCTATGACCACAAGGCGATGGCGATCACCGCGCGCGGCGCGTGGATTTCGGTGCAGCGCCATTTCCGCGAACTCGGTGTCGATGTGCAGACCGCGCCGGTGCGCGTGGCGGGCTGCGGCGACATGTCGGGCGACGTGTTCGGCAACGGCATGCTGCTGTCGAAATCGATGAAGCTGGTCGCAGCGTTCGACCACCGCCACTTCTTCTTCGATCCCGAACCCGACGTGAAAAAGGCCTTCGCAGAACGCCAGCGGCTGTTCGCGCTGCCGCGTTCGTCATGGGACGACTATGACCGCAAAGTCATTTCAAAGGGCGGCGGCGTCTTCCCGCGCAGCCAGAAATCGATCCCGCTGACCCCCGAAATCCGCCTCAGCCTCAACATCACCGCCGACGCGCTGTCACCGACCGAACTCATCGTCGCCATCCTCAAGGCCAAGGTCGACCTGTTCTGGTTCGGCGGTATCGGCACCTATGTCCGCGCCAATTTCGAAAGCAACGTCGACGTCGGCGACCGCGCCAATGACGCGCACCGCGTCACCGGCGACCAGCTCGGCGCCAAGGTCGTCGGCGAAGGCGCCAACCTCGGGCTGACGCAGGCCGGGCGCATCGAATTCGCCGAACACGGCGGCCGCATCAACACCGACTTCATCGACAACAGCGCCGGCGTCGATTGTTCGGACAACGAGGTCAACATCAAGATCGCGCTCGGCAGCGAAGTCGCCGCCGGCCGCCTGACCGAAGAGGCGCGCAACGCGCTGCTCGTCGAGATGACCGACGAGGTCGCCGAACTCGTGCTCCACGACAACATCATGCAGACGCAGGCGCTGTCGATTGCCGAACGCGGCGGTGCCGCCGCGATGCCGCGCTATATCCGGTTGATCCAGACGTTGGAGGCCAGCGCCGCCGAACTCAACCGCGGCCTTGAGGGCCTCGCCAGCGACGATGTCCTCGTCCAGCGCGGCCGCGCCGGCGACGGCCTCGAACGCCCCGAACTCGCGGTCATCATGGCCTATGCCAAGATGGCGGTGTACGACGCGCTGGTCGTCAGCCCGGTGTGCGACGATGCGCTGCTGCTGCCCGACCTGATGGGGGCGTTCCCCGATGCGATGGCGGCGCGCTTCCCGCACGCCATCGAGACCCACCGGCTGCGCCGCGAACTCGTCGCCACCAAGCTGACCAACGAACTGATCAACCGCGGCGGGCTGACCTTGCCGTTCGAACTCGCCGAAGAACTCGGCGTCAGCCTCGCGGACGTCGGCGGCGCGTTCGTCGCCGGGCGCGAGCTGTTCGATTTCCGCGATTTATGGAACGCCATCGATAGCGCCGAAGTCCCCGGCCCGGTCCAGCTCGAACTGCACAGCTACGCCATCGAGGCGATGCGTTCGCAAATGGCCGACCTGCTGCGTGTCGGCGCCGGCGTCGGCGATCCGTCAGCGCTGGTCAGCCGCCTCAAGCCCGGCCTCGACCGCCTCGGCGAACGCATCGCGCAACTGCTGCGCCCCGAACCCCAGGCGCAGATCGACTGGTTCGCCGCGACGCTCAACCGCGCCGGCGCGCCGCGCGACGTCGCCGACCGGCTGGTGCGGATGCACGCGCTCGACGGCTCGGTCGGCATCGGCTTGCTCGCCGCCGACCTCGGCGGCGACGAAGCGCAGGTCGCGATGGGCTATACGCATCTCGGCGAAACGCTCGGGCTCGACTGGGCCAAGGGCGCCGCGCTGCTGCTCGCCCCCACCGACCCGTGGGAACGGCTGCTCAAGGCCGGGCTAGTCCGCGATTTCGAACAGCTGCGCCTCGACCTGATGCGCCGCATCGTCAAGCCCGGCGGCGATCCGGTCGCAGAGGTCAACACTTGGCTCGCCGACAACCATGCGCGCGCCAACCGCGTCTGCGCTTTGGTGTCGCGCGCCCGCCATAGCGGTGCGGTGACCACGGCGATGCTCGCGCATGTCGCCAGCCAGGCGCGCGCCGTGCTGGCGGGGTAGGGATTTAAGGGCCTCCGGCGGGCAGGGCCTTGGCCCTGCACCCTGTTTTTTGGGCACATCACCTCGACCGGAGGCTTAGAAACCATACCCCACCCCGCTCATCCCGAGCGAAGTCGAGGGACACGCCCAACCGTGGGTTTGTCCCTCGACTTCGCTCGGGATGAGCGGGGTTTGTGTTGTTGAAAGCGGTGCAAGGCTGTCGCGCACGCACGACGAATTTCCGGCCAGCGGATATCCCCGCCCCGGTCCATCGTCCTTGGGTACTGACCCCCACCGCCACGGTGGAGATGTAT
>CALDHQ010000010.1 GCA_937894055.1 uncultured Polymorphobacter sp. | reverse complement strand
CGATCGACACGAAGGTCGGCTCGCCGCCCATCGTCAGCCGCACATCATTGGCTTGCAAGTCAGCCTCGACCTGCTCGCCGAGCGCGTCGAGCGCCGCCCAGCGTTCATCATCGAACGGCCGGGTGATGCGGATCGGCTCGACGACGCGGACGACCTCCATTTCGAATTCGAAATCGGTCTTGGCGACGCTCGCGGCACCGGTAATCGGCGCCGAGGAACGGTAATGCGGCGACGCGGCGAGCGGCAGATGGCCCTCGCCGGTCAGCAGCCCCGAGGTGACATCGAAGCCGATCCAGCCGGCGCCGGGGATATAGGCTTCGGCCCAGGCGTGCAGGTCGGTGAAGTCGGTCTGCGTGCCGAGCGGGCCTTCGACGGGGTCGATATCGGCCTTGAGCTGGATGAGATAGCCCGACACGAAGCGCGCCGCGAAGCCGAGGTGGCGCAGCATCTGGACGAACAGCCACGCTGAGTCGCGGCACGAGCCTGACCCGAGCGACAGCGTTTCATCGGGCGTCTGCACCCCCGATTCCATCCGCACCAGATAGCGGATCCGCTGCTGCAGCCGGGCGTTGAGGCCGACGAGGAAATCGACGGTGCGCTCGCCTTCGGGCGCCAGTTCGGCGACAGCGGCGCGCAGCAGCGGTCCGTCATCATCGACGGGTAGATAGGCGGCGAGATCGGCGACAAGGTCGGGCGTGTAGGCGAACGGCAGCGTTTCGGCATAGGGTTCGATGAAGAAATCGAACGGATTGACCACCACCATCTCGGCGGTGAGGTCGACGGTGATGCTGAATTCGCGGGTGCGTTCGGGGAACACCAGCCGCGCCAGCCAGTTGCCGTGCGGGTCCTGCTGCCAGTTGATGAAGTGGTTGCTCGGCGTGACCTTGAGCGAATAGCTCGGGATGCGCGTGCGGCAATGCTGCGCCGGTCGCAGGCGCACGACTTGCGGCCCCAGTTCGACCAGCCGGTCGTAGCGGTAGCGGGTCACATGGTGCAGTGCGGCAATGACCGACAGGGTGGCCTCCTGGTTGCAGCGCAGCATGGCGCGGGTGCTACCCTAACGACACCCGCAGCCATTCGACAAGGCCGCTTGGCCGGTGCCCTGAATTCGTCCGCGTCAGCGCACCGTCGCATGCGTTGCGAGATAGGCATCGACCGCCTGCGCGCACTCGCGGCCTTCGCGGATGGCCCAGACCACCAGCGACTGGCCGCGGCGCATGTCGCCGCAGCTGAAGATGCGGTCGGCGCTGGTCTTGTGCGCGGCAAATTCCGCCGCAACCGCGCCGCGCGGCGACATTTCGACGCCGGCCTGCGCCAGCAAACCTTCGGTGCGCGGGCCGAGGAAGCCCATCGCCAGCAGCACCAGATCGGCCTTTATCTGGAAGCTCGAGCCCGGGACTTCCTGCATCGTCATCTGGCCGTTCGGGCCGGGGCGCCAATCGGCACGCACGCATTCGATCGCGGTGACCTTGCCGGCTTCGCTGATGACCGACTTGGTCAGCACCGCGAAGTCGCGCTCGCAGCCTTCTTCCTGCGACGAGGAGGTGCGCATCTTGAGCGGCCAGTCGGGCCAGGTCATCGCCTTGTTCTCGCGCACCGGCGGCGCCGGCATGACTTCGAGCTGGGTGACGCTGGCGGCACCGTGGCGGTTCGACGTGCCGATGCAGTCCGAGCCAGTGTCGCCGCCGCCGATGACGACGACATGCTTGCCCTTCGCCGACAGCGTGCCGGTGGGGGCCGCTGTCGCTTCGTCGTCGCCGGCGTTGCGGCGATTCTGCTGCATCAGGAATTCCATCGCGAAATGCACGCCCGCAGTGTCGCGGCCCGGCACTTCGAGGTCGCGCGGCCGCTCGGCACCGCCGGCGAGCACGAGCAAATCATAGTCATCGAGCAGGCGCTGCACGGAGATGGTGACGCCGATTTCGACATTGGTGCGGAAGATGACGCCTTCGCCTTCCATCTGCGCGACGCGGCGGTCGATCAGATGCTTTTCCATTTTGAAGTCGGGGATGCCGTAGCGCATCAGCCCGCCGATGCGGTCGTTCTTTTCGAACACCGTCGGGTTGTGGCCCATGCGCGCCAGTTCCTGCGCGCAGGCAAGGCCGGCGGGGCCCGAGCCGACGATGGCGATGCGCTTGCCGGTGCCGCGCGCCGACAGCTGCGGCTTGATCCAGCCTTCGGCCCAGCCGCGGTCGATGATTTCGCACTCGATGGTCTTGATGGTGACCGGCGTGTCCTGGATGTTGAGCGTGCACGCGGCTTCGCACGGCGCCGGGCAGATGCGGCCGGTGAATTCGGGGAAATTGTTGGTCGAATGCAGCGTTTCGAGCGCGCGCCGCCAATCATCGCGATAGACGAGATCGTTCCAGTCGGGGATCAGATTATTGACCGGGCAGCCGGTGTGGCAGAACGGAATCCCGCAATCCATGCAGCGCGACGCCTGCGCGGTGATCGCGGCGGCGTCCTGCGGCACGACGAATTCGTTCCAGGTTTTCAGGCGCTCCTGCGGCTTGGCATAGACGCGGTCGCGGCGGTCGATTTCGAGGAATCCGGTGGGCTTGCCCATGATCTGTCTCTCTGAACTACAGGCTATTCGGCGGCGACGGGGGTGGCGGACGCTTCCATGTCCGTCAGCGCGCGGCGATAATCCTTCGGCATGACCTTGACGAACTGGCCGAGCGCAGTCGCCCAATTGTCGAGGATTTCACGTGCGCGGGCGCTGCCGGTGTGGCGGTGGTGGCGCTCGATCAGCACGCGCAGCCGTGCCGCGTCGAAGCGCAGCAGGTTGCCGGTGACCGCCGCATCGTCATCGTCCATCGCGATATTGCTGGCATCGAGCGGCTCGAGGTCGACCATCGCGGTATTGCACAGTGCGGTGAATTTGCGTTCCGGGTCATAGACATAGGCGACACCGCCCGACATGCCGGCGGCAAAGTTGCGCCCGGTCTTGCCGAGCACGACGACGACACCACCGGTCATATATTCGCAGGCGTGGTCGCCGGTGCCTTCGACCACCGCGATGGCGCCGGAGTTACGCACCGCGAAACGCTCGCCGGCGACACCCGAGAAATAGGCCTCGCCCGAGATCGCGCCGTAGAGCACGGTGTTGCCGACGATGATGTTCGCTGTCGGATCGCGCTTGATGCCTTCGGGCTGGCGCACGATGACGCGGCCGCCCGACAGCCCCTTGCCGACATAGTCGTTGCCGTCACCGACCAAAGTCAGCGTGATGCCGTGCGCGAGGAAGGCGGCGAAGCTCTGCCCGGCAGTGCCGGTCAGCGTGATCGAAATGGTGTCGTTGGGTAGGCCGGCATGGCCGTAGCGCCGCGCCACCTGCCCCGACAGCATCGCGCCGACGCTGCGGTTGACGTTGCAGACGGTGCTGTCGATGGTGACGGCCTCGCCGCGTTCGAGCGCCGGTGCGGCAGCCGCAATCAGGCTGTGATCGAGCGCGCGTTCGAGACCATGGTCCTGGCGCTCGCTGTTCCAGCGCGGCAGGTCGGCGGGAATGTCGGGCATGTAGAGCAGCTTGCTCAGATCGACGCCGCGCGCCTTCCACTGTTCGACCACGGGGCGGGCGTGGAGCAGTTCGACGCGGCCGATCATCTCGTTGAGCGTGCGGACGCCCAATTGCGCCATGATGCCGCGCAGTTCTTCGGCGACGAAGAAGAAATAGTTGATGACGTGCTCGGGCTGGCCGGTGAAGCGCGCGCGCAGCACCGGGTCCTGCGTCGCCACACCCACCGGGCAGGTGTTGAGGTGGCATTTGCGCATCATGATGCAGCCCGCGGCAATCAGCGGTGCGGTGGCGAAACCGAACTCGTCGGCACCCAGCAACGCCGCGACGGCAACGTCGCGACCGGTGCGCAAGCCGCCATCGGCCTGCACCGCAATGCGCCCGCGCAGGCCGTTGAGCAGCAGCGTCTGCTGCGTTTCGGCAAGGCCGATTTCCCAAGGGGAGCCGGCGTGCGTCAGCGAGGTCAGCGGCGATGCGCCGGTGCCGCCTTCGAAGCCCGAAATCGTCACATGGTCGGCGCGCGACTTGCTGACACCCGCCGCAACCGTGCCGACGCCGACTTCGGAGACCAGCTTGACCGACACGCGCGCCTGCGAATTGACGTTCTTGAGGTCGTGGATCAGCTGCGCCAGATCCTCGATCGAATAGATGTCGTGGTGCGGCGGCGGCGAGATCAGGCCGACGCCCGGCGTCGAGTGGCGCACCTTGGCGATGGTGGCGTCCACCTTGTGGCCGGGCAGCTGGCCGCCTTCGCCGGGCTTGGCACCCTGCGCCATCTTGATCTGCATCATGTCGGAGTTGACGAGATATTCCGTCGTCACGCCGAAGCGGCCCGAGGCGACCTGCTTGATGGCCGAGGAGGCGTTGTCGCCGTTCGGCCGCGGCTTGTAGCGCGCGGAATCCTCGCCGCCTTCGCCCGAGTCGGACTTGGCGCCGATGCGGTTCATGGCGATCGACAGCGTCTCATGCGCCTCGGGCGACAGGGCGCCCAAGGACATGCCGGGCGTTACAAAACGCTTGCGGATTTCGGTGATTGCCTCGACCTCGTCAATCGCCACAGGCTCTTTGGCGAAGTTGAATTCGAGCAAGTCACGCAAGTAGATGGGCGGCAATTCCTTCACGCCCTGCGCGAATTGGGTGTAGGTCGAATAGCTGTCGTTGGCGACGGCGCTTTGCAACAAATGCATCAGGCCCGCCGAATAGGCATGCTCTTCGCCACCATTGCGTTGCTTGTAGAAGCCACCGACGGGTAGGCGCGCCACCGCGCTGTCGAAGGCATCGGCATGACGGTCGCGTGCGTTGACGTAGAGCGAGTGATAACCTTCGCCCGAGATCTTGTTCGGCATGCCGGGGAAGAAGTCGTTGACGAGCGCGCGGCTGAGGCCAACGGCTTCGAAGTTATAACCGCCACGATAGCTGGAGATCACCGCGATGCCCATTTTGGACATGATCTTGAGCAAGCCTTCATTGACCGCCGTGCGGTAGTTACCAACCGCGGTCTCAAGGCTGATGCCACCCAGAAGCCCGCGGGCGTGGCGGTCGGCAATGGCGGCTTCAGCCAGATAGGCGTTGACCGTGGTCGCACCGACGCCGACGAGCACCGCAAAATAATGCGTGTCCAGACATTCGGCCGAGCGCACATTGATCGACGAATAGCTGCGCAGGCCATTGCGCACGAGATGCGTGTGCACCGCAGCAGCGGCGAGGATCATGGCGATCGCAACGCGGTCCGGTCCGATATTCTCATCGGTCAGGAACAGTTCCGACTTGCCCATGCGGACGGCTTCGACCGCTTCTTCCCTGGTAAACTAACCAATGCCGGCTTGGGCAGAAACATGGGAGTGGAGCTCACCCTCGAAAAATTCTTTACCCATAACTGGTTCTTTATGTTCAGCGCATCGCTATACGATTCGCGCCTGCAAGGCAGCGACCGCAAATGGTATAACAGCGATTTTAACGGCAACTACATTCTAAACGCTCTGGGCACTAAAGA
>CALDHQ010000009.1 GCA_937894055.1 uncultured Polymorphobacter sp. | reverse complement strand
CGACGATTTCGAGCGGCTGGTTGGCGGCAAAGGCGACGGCGGCGCGGGTCTTCATGGGTGACTTCCCCTGGGTCTGGACTGGCAATTGCAGCCCGCTTCTAACGATTTCGGGCCAAAACTCGAAGCGCCAAATCACCGCCAAAATGGCTGGTTTCGACGGGTTCCAAAAATGCGACGAAACGAGTTTGGCAGTCCAACTGTCTTAATTTGACCGTAACACCTTGCTGGTAAACCATAATTCCTGGGGTTGAGCAGTGAAGACAGACAGGGAGTTTAGAGTATGAAGATTTTGGCACTTACGGCAGTCGCGCTCCTCGCGGCCGCACCGGCGATGGCCGTGACAACGGTTAACGCCGACAAGGAAGCACTTCGCATTGCTGCCGAGCGCAGCGACGCCTGGCACATCAAGCACCTCGGCCCGGTGTCGCCGCCGACCGTCGTCATCGAAGCGCCGGCAAGCGTCGGCGCCGTGCCGGAACCGGCCAGCTGGGCGATGATGGTTGCGGGCTTCGGCCTCGTCGGTGGCGCAGTTCGCCGCCGCAGCATGGCGCGCGTCGCCGCCTGATCTTGCGGTCAGACTGAATTGGGCCCGGTGGACGCAAGTCCGCCGGGCCTTTTTCATGCCAGCAGCAGCACGTGCGGCGCGATATCGGCCGGATAGAGGCCGGTCAGCCGCGGGTCGGGGAAGGTCTCGACAGCACGTGCATAGGGCTTGAACCCCTGCCGCTGGTAGAAGCGCAGCGCGCCGGGATGATCGAGATCGCAGGTGTGGACCCAGACGCGCACCGTATCATCGCGCCACGCCCGGCGCAGCGCATGGCTCATCAGCCAGCCGCCATGGCCGTGCCCGGCGAGTTCGGGAGTCAGTCCGATGAACGCCAGCTCGGTCTGGTTCGGTGCTGCGAAATCGAGTTCAATGATGCCGATGGCGGTGCCGTCACGACGCGTCGCCACATACAGCTCGGTGGTCGGCGCATCGAGGATTGCCGAAAGTTCCGCGTCCGACAGCAGCAAGCGGCTGAACCACAGCCACGGCCCGCCAATCTTGCGAAACAGCGCGCGATACGCCTCGACACTCACCGGCGCCGTCCAGCGCTCAAGCTTGAACGGCGCGCGCACCGGTTCGGTCGCCGCGGGCGGGCGCTCGTTCATTTCAAGGCTGGTGACGATGGTGGCGAGCCAGCCGGCGGGCACGGGAGTCAGGGTGGATTGCATGGTGCCAGCCATAGTCAAAGCGCCGGCCTTGCGGAAGCCGCGCTGCAATGCCGCCAATTCGGTCGCAATTTGGGTGGCAGGTGCGATTGACGGCCATCGGCGCGATTCCTAGCATCGCGGGCAGGGGCTTTCGGGGGAATTCAATGACTTTTTCGGTGGGATCGGTTTGGCACGCGACGCAGGCCGTCGTGCGGCGCGACTGGCAAATCTATGCGGTAGTGCTTGCTGCATTTTCAGTGCTGCCCGCGCTGGTGCTGCAGATGACGGTGCAGATGCCATCGCTCGACCATCCCGAAGTCCGGCTCGGCGTCGCTGGCTGGTCGTTCCTCGTCGCGAACTATGTCCTGGCGCTCATCGGCACACTGACTGTCGCGGCGCTGGCGGGCGCGGCCGCGGAGGCGCCGGGTCAAAGCGTCGGCAGCGTCCTGGCGGGCACGGTGAAGCCGATGCTGAAGCTGCTTGCGGCGAGCTTGCTGGCGTTCCTGATCATGACGGTGGTGCTCGCCGTGGCCGCAGTCGTGCTGGCGCTGCTGGCCGGCTTGATCGGCGGCCTGTTCGGCGTGCAGCTGCCAGACGCCCAAAGCGCTGGGTCGATGCTGCTCATCTTCGTGATTATTGCCGCCATCATCATCGTGGAACTCTTTGTCACGCTGCGCCTGAGTGCCTTGCCGGGCATCGCGCTTTTCGAACGCATCGGGATTTTTGCCAGCCTGCGCCGGACGTGGCGGCTGACGCGCGGCCATATGCTGACACTGCTCGCGCTGGCGCTGATCTATATCCTCGCTGCGGCACCGATCGTCGCACTCGTCTATCTGGGCACGCAACGGTTCGGGCCACCGACAGGCTCGCTGCCGGCGTTCGTTGTTGCAGCGCTACTGCTGCTGCCGAGTCTGGCGCTCAACATCTATTTCAGCGCGGCGATGGGCACCGTCTATCGCCTACTCGCCGGCACCGAGGCCGAGGCCGCTTAGTCCCATTTGGCGACGGGCGGCAGGCTCATCAGAATGGCATCGACATTGCCGCCGGTCTTCAGCCCGAACAGCGTGCCGCGGTCGTAGATCAGGTTGAATTCGGCGTAGCGGCCGCGATACTGCAGCTGCGTCTCGCGGTCGGCGGCGGTGAAGCTATCGTGGAGGTGGCGGCGGACCATCTCGGGATAGGCGCTCAGGAATGTCTCGCCGACATCGCGGGTAAAGGCGAAATCCTTGTCCCAGTCGTTTTCCAGCCAGTCGTAGAAAATGCCGCCGACGCCGCGTGCGACATTGCGGTGCGGGATGAAGAAATACTCGTCGCACCACTTTTTGAAGCGCGGGTAATGTTCGGGGTCGTGGCGGTCGCAGGCGGCCTTGAACGCGGCGTGCCAGTCGGCGGTGTCCTTTTCGACCGGCAGCGGCGGGTTGAGGTCGGCGCCGCCGCCGAACCAGCGCTTGGTGGTGACCAGGAAGCGGGTGTTCATGTGCACCGCCGGCACCTTGGGGTTGGTCATGTGCGCAACCAGGCTGATGCCGGTGGCGAAGAAGCGCGGGTCTTCGGACGCGCCGGGGATGGTCTTGGCGAACTCGGGCGAAAAGGTGCCGTGGACGGTCGAGACGTTGACGCCGACCTTTTCGAACACGCGGCCCTTCATCACGCCCATCGTGCCGCCGCCGCCTTCGGGGCGCTTCCACGGCGTGTAGACAAACCGGCCGGCCGGCTCGCTACCGCCGAGTTCGTCTTCAAGGCCTTCGAAAGCCGCGCAAATCCGGTCGCGCAACGACTGGAACCAGGTCTCTGCGGCTTGTTGCTGGGCATCGAGCTTAGTGGTCATGACGGTGTTTCCTGAATCTGGCCTTGGACTTGACGAAGCGCCTCGGCGAGCACGATGCCGGCCGCGACGGCGACGTTCAATGAGCGGGTGCCGGCCACCTGGGCAATACGTAATCGCACGGATGCGGCAGCGTGGACGAAATCGGGTGCGCCGGCGCTTTCCTGCCCGACCATGACGATGTCATCTTCGGCAAAGTCTGCGTCAGCGTGGCGGACGTCGCCGCGCGTGGTCAGCAGCATGATGCGCCCCGGCCGGGCGGCGCGAAAGGCCTCCCAGTCGCGGTGGCGCGTCATCTGCACGATGTCGGTATAGTCGAGCCCGGCGCGGCGCAGCTGCCGGTCATCGAACGCGAAGCCGCACGGTTCGATGATATCGACGCCGACACCGAGGCACGCCGCCAGTCGCAGCATCGTGCCGACATTGCCGGGCTGGTCGGGCTGGAACAGCGCCAGTCGCATGCGGTCAGGCCGGCGGCGCGATGGTCAGGTCGAGCGGCGCCAGCCCGTCGATTTGCGCATGCAGCTGCGCGCCGACGCCCACCGGCCCGACACCCGCCGGCGTGCCGGTAAAGATCAGGTCGCCGGGCCGCAGCACCAGATAGCGCGCCAGCTCGGCGATGATTTCGGGCACCGACCAGATCATGTCGGACAGCTTGCCAGACTGGCGCTGCACGCCGTCGACGCTGAGGCTGATGGCGGCGTCGGGCATGGTCGCGCCCAGCGTCAGCAGACCAACCGGCGCGGCGCCGTCAAAGCCCTTCGCCATGTCCCACGGCCGCGCAGCGGCCTTGGCGGCGGCCTGCAAGTCGCGGCGGGTGAAATCGATGCCGACCGCATGACCAGCGATGCCGTCGGGCCCGATCGCGACGACGAGTTCGACTTCGTGGTGCAGATCGGCGGTCATCGGCGGATAGGCGAGGCTGCCACCGGGTACGACCGACGACGCATGCTTGCTGAAAAAGAACGGCGGCTCGCGCACCGGATCGCTGCCCATTTCGCGCGCGTGCTCGGCATAGTTGCGGCCGACGCAGAACACCCGGCCGACGGCAAAGCGCCGCGTATCACCGACGATGCCGAGGCTGGCGGGCGGCGCGGGGGCAAACAGATAGGGCGAATCGGACATGGTGACAGGCCTTTCGTCATCGCCCCTAGCGCAGGCACTGCCGCCGCCGCAAATCGCTGCTATGGTCACGGCGATGAGCACCGACCTGACCCGCGCGCACGCACTGGCGCTTGATGCTGCCGATCCGCTTGGCGCGCTGGTCGATGAATTCGATATCGCGCCCGGCACCATCTATCTCGCGGGCAATTCGCTCGGGCCGTTGCCGCGCGCCGCCGCGACCGCCGTCGCCGATGCGGTGCACGAACAATGGGGCAGGGGCCTCGTCACCAGCTGGAACAAGGCCGGGTGGTTCGACCTGCCGTACCGCATGGGCGACGCCATTGCCGCGCTGGTCGGCGCCGACGCCGGCGAAGTGGTGATGACCGACAGCACCGGCATCAACCTGTTCAAGATGGTCGCCGCCGCCACCGCGCAGCGCCCCGACCGCCGCGTCATCGTCATGGAAGGCAGCAACTTCCCGACCAACAATTACGTCGTGCAGGGGCTGACGCGCTGGCTCGGGCAGGGGCACCAGATCCGCTTTGCCGAAAGCCATGAGCTCGCCGATGCGATCACCGACGATGTCGCCGTCGTCGCGCTGACGCATACCCACTACAAGTCAGCGCACATCCTCGACATGGCCGCGCTGACGGCGCGCGCGAATGCCGCCGGCGCGCTGACCGTCTGGGACCTGTGCCACAGCGCCGGCGCGATGCCCGTCGACCTCAACGCCTGCAACGCCGATTTCGCCATCGGCTGCACCTACAAATATCTCAACGGCGGCCCCGGCAGCCCCGGATTCGCCTTCGCCGCTGCCCGCCACCATGCCGCACTCGACCAACCGCTGACCGGCTGGTGGAGCCACCGCGCGCCGTTCGCGTTCGACCGCGACTTTGCACCGACCGAAGGCATCGGCCGGCTGCTCACCGGCACGCAGCCGATTCTGTCGATGGTCGCGGCGCAGGCCGGCCTCGACCTCGCCGCGCGTGCGGGAACCGACGCGGCGCGGGCGAAATCGATGGCGCTCGGCGCGCTGTTCGTCGAGCTGATGGCCGCGCGGCTCCCAGACGCCGGTTTCCGCCTCGCCAGCCCGCGCGATGCTGCCGCACGTGGCGGCCATGTCGCCTATGACCACGCCGACGGCTACCCACTGATGAAGGCGCTGATCAGCCGCGGCGTCATCGGCGATTTCCGCGCGCCTTCAACGCTGCGCTTCGGCTTTTCGCCGCTGTACCTGCGCTTCGTCGGCATCTGGGATGCGGTCGACCGGCTCGTCGAAGTCGTTGAAAGCGGGCTCTGGCGCGCGCCCGAGTTTCAGACCGCCGAGAAAGTGACATAAGGGCCTCCGGCGGGCAGGCCTGCGGCCTGCACCCATTTGTTTGGCGCTC
>CALDHQ010000008.1 GCA_937894055.1 uncultured Polymorphobacter sp. | reverse complement strand
GCGCCTCGCCCAGTTCGGACGACGCCCGCAGGGCGGTGTTGCCCGCCGCGACGACGAACAGGTGTTGCGTGCCCTTCTGCTGGCCGTCGCCCAGGCGCATCACATCCAGCGTGACGTCGTCGATGTGGGTGTCGAGCATGTCGCGGATCTGGTAGCGGGCCGCCGAACGCAGCTCCTCCGGCGCGACGCCCGGCGCGTCGATCTGCAGCCACTGGTACTGCACGGGGCGCAGCATGACCCGCACCGGACCGCGCCGCAGCCCGAGAGACTCCAGCCGGGCGGCAAAATCGGCGCGCTGGCCCGGATCGCCCCGCCCGATGGCGCGTTCTATATCTACGCCGATATTGCCGAGTTCACCGATGACAGCATGGCCTTTTGCCTGGCGCTGCTGCAGGACACCGGCGTCGCGACCGCGCCTGGGGTGGACTTCGATCCGGTCGAGGGGCGCCATTTCATGCGGATCAGCTTCGCGGTTTCAACCCCGCTGGTCGAGGAAGCCATCGCGCGGATGCGGCCATGGTTCGCCAGCCGCAATCGCGGTCGGCGCAGCGCCTAGATCTCGACCTGACTGCCCAATTCGATCACCCGATTGGTGGGCAGCTTGAAGAATTCCATCGCGCTTTCGGAGTTCGCCAGCATCCATGAAAACAGCTTTTCGCGCCAGATCGGCATCCCTGGCCGGTCCGACGCCAGCAGCGTCTGGCGCGCCAGGAAGAAGCTGGTGTCCATCATCTTGATCTTCGGGCCGCAGTTTTCGACCGACTTGAGCACGCCGGGAATATCGAGTTCCTGCATGAAGCCGTAGCGGACGACCATGCGGTAGAAGTTGGCGCCGAGGTCGCGGACTTCGACACGGTCCTCGCCGTCGACATACGGCACTTCGTCGATCACCACGGTCAGGATCAGGATGCGTTCGTGGAGCACCTTGTTGTGCTTGAGGTTGTGCAGCAGCGCGTGCGGCACGCCTTCGGGCGACGAGCTCATGAACACTGCGGTGCCGGGCACGCGGATCGCGGCGGTGGCGGCGGACTTGATGAACACCTCGATCGGCATGGCGCTTTCGCGCAGCCGTTCCATCATCAGCCGGCGGCCCTTTGCCCAGGTCGTCAGGAAGGTGAAGGTGATGGCGCCGACGAGCAGCGGGAACCAGCCGCCGTCGGGCACCTTGGTCAGGTTCGAGGCGAAATAGGCAGTATCGACAATGAAGAACACCGCGAGCATCGGGATCGCCCAGAGCTTGTTCCATTTCCAGATGTTGAGGATCAGCACCGAGACGAGGATGGTGTCGATGAACATCGTGCCGGTGACCGCGATGCCGTAGGCGGCGGCCAGGTTGGTCGACGATTTGAAGCCGAGCACCAGCAACACGACGAGGAACAGCAGCGCCCAGTTGATCACCGGAATGTAGATCTGTCCGGCGGCGCGCGCGCTGGTGTGGGTGATCTTCAGGCGCGGCAGGAAGCCGAGCTGGACGGCCTGCTGCGCCACCGAGAAGGCGCCCGAAATCACCGCCTGGCTGGCGATGACGGTGGCAGCGGTGGCGAGGATGACTAGCGGCAGCCGCAGCGATTCAGGTGCCATCAGGAAGAACGGATTGACGACATGCGCCGGCGTGGCGAGCAGCAGCGCACCCTGGCCGAGGTAGTTGAGCGTGAGCGCCGGCAGCACGATCCACAGCCAGCTCATGCGAATCGGTCCGCGCCCGAAGTGCCCCATGTCGGCATAAAGTGCTTCGGCACCGGTGACGGCGAGCACCACCGAACCCAGCGCCAGGAAGCCGCGCAACGGATCGTCGAGGAAGAATTGCACCGCCCACCAGGGGTTGAGCGCGCCGAGAATTTCGGGGTTCGCCACGGTGTTCACGACGCCGAGCACCGCCAGCACGCTGAAATAGAAGATCATGATCGGACCGAACAGCGCACCGACCTTGGCGGTGCCGCGCGACTGGATGACGAACAGCCCGATCAGGATGGTGATGGCAATCGGCACGACCACCGGTTGCAGGCTCGCCTCGACGACGATCAGCCCCTCGACCGCCGACAGCACCGACATGGCAGGCGTGATGATCGCATCGCCGAAGAACAGCGCGGTGGCCATAACACCGAGCAGCACCAGCCAGCGCGCCCGGCCTGCCCCGGGCGACAGCCGCGAAATCAGCGCCAGCAAGGTCAGCGAGCCGCCCTCGCCGCGGTTGTCGGCGCGCATGATGACGCTGACATATTTGATCGTGACGATCAGCATCATCGACCAGAAGATCAGCGAGACGACGCCGAAGATGTGCAATTGGTCGACCGCCAGCGGGTGGTGGCCGACGAAGGTTTCCTTGAAGGCGTAAAGCGGGCTGGTACCGATGTCGCCGAACACGACGCCGATGGCGCCGACGGCGAGCTTGACGGCACCGTCAGGCGAATGATGCCCGGGCCCGGATTTGGCTTCTACGGCTTGTGCTGTCATCAGGCCTGACCATGAACCTTGGTGCACGCGACGCTGCACCGGGTTGAAACGCGGACGATCACGATAGTGTTGCCCCTTGCCGACCTCGCGGCCCCAAGTCCCCAGTCAAGGCGCGGGCGTTAGCACAGTGCCCCATGCCCTGCAACTACGGCCGCCGGACGTCGCACATTCAGGCGACAAGGCTATTGCCACACGTTATGAATAGCGCGGATTTGTCAGGGAGTGATGACCATGCATGTCGGTGTGCCCAAGGAAATCAAGGTTCACGAATATCGCGTCGGGCTGACTCCGCCCTCGGTCGCCGAGCTGACCGCGGCGGGCCACACGGTCACCGTCGAAACCGGCGCCGGTGGCGGCATCGATTTCACCGACCGCGACTATGTTGCTGCGGGTGCGACCATCGTGCCGACCGCGGCGGCGGTGTTTGCTGCCGCCGACATGATCGTCAAGGTCAAGGAACCGCAGCTCCACGAATGTGCGATGCTGCGCCCCGGGCAGGTGTTGTTCACCTACCTTCACCTAGCCGCCGACAAGCCGCAGGCCGAAGCGCTGATGAAGTCGGGCGCGATCTGCATCGCCTATGAAACCGTCACCGAACGCGCCGGCGGGCTGCCGCTGCTGCGGCCGATGTCCGAAATCGCCGGCCGCATGTCGGTGCAGGTCGGCGCGCATTACCTTGAAAAGGCGCAGGGCGGCCGCGGCATCCTGCTCGGCGGCGTGCCCGGCGTGGCACCGGGTCGCGTGGCGATTCTGGGCGGCGGCGTGTCGGGCGTCAACGCGGCGCAGATGGCGGTCGGCATGCGCGCCGATGTCACCATCTATGACATTTCGACGCTGCGACTCGCCGAAATCGACGACATGTTCGAAGGCCGCGTCAAAACCCAGTTCAGTTCGAAAGCTGCCATCGCGGCGGCGATTGCGCGGGCGCATGTCGTCATCGGCGCGGTGCTGATTCCGGGTGCGGCAGCCCCCAAGCTGGTGACGCGCGACATGCTCAAGCTGATGAAGCGCGGCTCGGTGCTGGTCGATATCGCCATCGACCAGGGCGGCTGTTTCGAAACCAGCCGCGCCACGACGCACGAAGACCCGGTCTATGTCGTCGACGGCATCATCCACTATTGCGTCGCCAACATGCCCGGCGCCGTGGCGCGGACCTCGACCTTCGCGCTCAACAACGCCACCTTGCCGTTCGTGCTGCGGCTGGCGAACCTCGGTGCAGAGGCGGCGCTGGCGTCCGACCCGCATCTGGCGATGGGGCTCAATGTCGGCGGCGGGCACATCCGCCATGCTGCGGTCGCCGAGGCGCTCGGCCTGCCGCACGTCGCCTGAGGGGAGCGCGCATGGCCTTCCGTATCGGCTTTCTGCTCTATCCCAACCTGACGCAGCTCGACATGACCGGGCCGGCGCAGGTGCTCAGTCGCATGCCCGGCGCGACGGTCGACTTTGTCTGGAAGGACAAGTCGCCGATCATGAGCGACTGCAACCTCGCGCTGATGCCGACGCTGACGCTGGCCAACAGCGGCCAGTTCGACATGGTCTGCGTGCCCGGCGGCTATGGCTGCACGGCGCTGATGACTGACGGCGAAATCCTCGACTGGCTGCGGGCACAGGCGGCGGGGGCCAAGCTGATGACAAGCGTCTGCACCGGCTCGCTGGTGCTGGCGGCGGCGGGGCTGCTCGACGGCTACCGCGCCGGCTGCCACTGGGCCTGGGGCGACAGTCTGGCGCTGTTCGGCGCGACCTTCGTGCAGGAGCGCGTGGTGTTCGACCGCGACCGCATCACCGCAGGCGGTGTCACCTCGGGCATCGATTTCGCGTTCAAGGTCATCGAATCGATGCACGGCCGCGACGTCGCCGAAAGCATCCAGCTGACTTTGGAGTACGACCCGGCACCGCTCGGTGGCGGCACACCGGCGACGGCGCGGCCCGAAATCCTCAAGATGGTCAAGGCGCTGCTCGACACGCGGATGGGCGACCGTGTTGGTGAAATCGAAGCCGCCAGCCAGGCGCGGCACTGACGGCAAGCGGGCGGCGCCGCACGGTAAACGACGGTTTGGGGGCAAGGTGACAGGCAGAACAGAAACCCGCGGCACGCTGTTGCCGTTCGTTGCCGCGCTGTTGGCGGTGGCGATCGCCTGCCGCCGGACGCTCTTCGGCCTGCTGCGCTACGACGACTACAAATTCACCGATATCTCGCCGTACAATATCGCCGTCCTGACCCCGAACTATTTCGACAACGGCTTCATCCGGCGCGGGCTCGGCGGCAGCATCATGTATCTGATCGATGGCGGCTCGGCGGCGCATGCCGGGTCGGCCGCCGCGGTCTACCAGCTGCTCGGTGCGGTCATGCTGGCGCTGCCGATGGCGCTGCTGCTGCGGCGGCTGATGGCGCGCGATGACCGGCTGTGGCGCTGGTTCGCGCTGTTCATGCTGGTGTCGCCGCAGCTGTTCTGGGGCTGGAGCCGCGAGCCTGGACGCAGCGATATGCTGATTTGCGGCATCATCGCGTGGAGCGTGCTGGCGACGCTCGGCGGGCGCTACATCATGGCGGCGGGGCTGTTGTTCATCGGCTCGCTGATCCACGAAACCGCGATCATCTACGGCGGCCCGATGCTGGTAGCGCTGTGGTTCCTGGCATTCCGGCAGGGCAAGGCGACGCTGGCGCACGGCGCCGGTGCGTTGGCGCTGTTGTTCGGGCTGCTGGTTGCCACGGCACTGGCGCAGCTACGCTTTGGCGATGATGTCACTGCTGTGGCCGCGACGGTGCGCGGGGCGCGACTGGTCGCCGACAATGCCCGGATTTTCGATATCGGCACCTATCTGACCTGGGGCGGCTTCCGCGCCATCGACACCAGCCTGTGCATGGCGTTCAGCGACCGCGCGGTGCCGTGGGTGATTGCCGCGTGCTTTGTCGTGCTGCTGGTCAACTGCCGCGTGCTGTTCGACCGCTCGCTGCTGGTCAAAGGCCTGCTCGGCTTTGTCGCGCTGGTGCCGATGATCTTCATGTCGGCGATTGCCATAGATCACGGCCGCTGGCTGATGTTCGCCGTCGCCAACGCCTGGATCGCAGTGGTGGCGGTGCGCGCGATGGGCATCGAGACCGCGCAACCGACCCTGCGCGACCGCCGCATTTCGGGCGCGCTGCTCGCCGCGCTGGTGCTGATGGGCCCGGCATCGGCGCATTTCCCGAGCTATCTCGCCGAAAAGCTGGTGCCGCGCATCTTCACCGACAACCACCCGAAGTGGCTACAGGATTGCACCCCCGACTGGCAGGCGACGCTCGGCCCGCCCGAAACCGCAGCGCAGCCCTGATCCGTTGCGACAATCAATGCTTGTTGGCGACTGCACAATGCTGCGATATGGCCGCGTCAGTAGCGCGAGCGCGCGCATTCAGACAGGGGCTAGGGTTTTGGGATGACACGGCTGGTCGTCATCGGATCGGGCGCGATGGGGCTTGCCGCTGCCTGGGAAGCGGCGCGCGCCGGCCATGACGTCACGCTGCTCGAAGCCGGCGATGTCGCGGGCGGCATGGCGGCGCATTTCGATTTCGGCGGGCTGTCGATCGAACGCTTCTACCACTTCATCTGCACCACCGATTTCGCCACGTTCAAGCTGCTCGGTGAGCTTGGCATCGCTGACAAGCTGCGCTGGCGCGCCACCACCATGGGGCATTTTTCGGGCGGGCGGCTGCACGAATGGGGCAACCCCGTCGCGCTGCTGCGCTATCCGGGGATGAGCCTGTGGGCGCGGCTGCGCTACGGCGTGCTGGCGTTCGTGTCGACCCGCCGCGACCGCTGGGATGCGCTCGAGACGCAATCGGCGCGCGACTGGATCACGCGCTGGGGCGGCACCGAAGTCTATGACAAGATGTGGAAGCCGCTGTTTGACCTGAAGTTCTACGACTATGCCGACCCGATCTCGGCGGCGTGGATCTGGACGCGCGTCAAACGCATCGGCCGGTCGCGCAAGTCGCTGTTCGAGGAGAAGCTGGGCTATCTGGAAGGCGGCAGTGAAACGCTGGTCACCGCGTTGGCCGACGGTTTCGCCAAGGCCGGCGGCAAGCTGCGGCTGTCGACCCCGGCGCTGCGCGTCGAAACCGAGGGCGGCCGCGTCACCGGCGTCGTGACGCCCGAAGGCACCATCGCCGCCGATGCGGTCATTTCGACGATGCCGACGCCGCTGGTGGCAAAGCTGGTGCCCGACCTGCCCGATGACTGGAAGGCGCGCTATGACGCCATCGCCAACATCGGCGTGTGCTGCCTGATCTTCAAACTCGGCCGCTCGGTGACGCCGCACTTCTGGGTCAACATCACCGAGCCCGGCGTGCCGGTGCCGGGCATCATCGAATTTTCGAACCTGCGCCCGGTGGGCGGCAATACGCCCGGCGGCGACACCATCGTCTATGTCCCCTACTACATGCCGGTCACCCACGAAAAATTCGGCTGGAGCGATGACGCGCTGCTCGACGAGGCGTTCGCCGCGATCCGCCGCGTCAATCCGGCGGTGACGCAGGCCGATGTGCTCGGCCGCCGCGTCGCGCGGTTGCGCCATGCCCAGCCGATTTGCGAGCCGGGGTTCGCCGCGAAGATTCCGCCGGTTCAGACGCCGATTGCCGGGCTGCAGATTGCCGACACCTGCTTCTATTACCCCGAAGACCGCGGCATTTCGGAAAGCGTCCGCCTCGGCCGCGAGATGGCGGCGAAGTTGGGCCGGGCATGAACGCCGCCGTGCCACTTGCGGTCGATGTCGATGGCACGCTGCTGATGACCGACCTGCTGCACGAAAGTGCGCTGCAGTTCGTCGCGCGCCACCCGTTCCAGACGCCGCGGCTGCTGGGCTGGCTGACGCAGGGCAAAGCGGCGCTCAAGGCACAGCTCGCCGACCGTATCGACCCCGGTGTCGCGGCACTGCCACTACGCCCCGAAGTCGTCGCGCTGATCCGTACCGCGCAGGCCGAAGGCCGGCCGGTCTATCTCGCTTCCGCCTCGGACGCGCGACTGGTCGAAGCGCTGGCCGAACGCATCGGCGGCATTGCCGGCGTCATCGGCAGCGACGGCGCCACCAACATGGCGGGCGACGCCAAGGCGGCGGCGCTGGTGGCGCGCTTCGGGCGCGGCGGCTTCGACTATGTCGGCGACACCGCTGTCGACCTGCCGGTGTGGGCGGCAGCGCGCAAGGCGCTGGTCGTCGCGCGCAGCCCGCGGCTGGCGGCGCGCGCCGCAAAGGTCGCCGCCGATACGCAGGTGGTGGCGACGCCGCGGCGTCGTCTGAAGGATTATGTGCGCGCCATGCGGCCGCACCAATGGGCGAAGAACAGCCTGGTGTTCCTGGCGATGTTCGCCGGCCACAAGCTCAACCTGTCGATGTTCGTCATGTCGGTGCTGGCGTTCGCGTGCTTCTGCACGGCGGCATCGAGCGCCTATGTCATCAACGACCTGCTCGACCTGCCCGGCGACCGCGCGCATCCGCGCAAGGTGCGGCGGCCGTTCGCATCAGGGGCGTTGCCAGTGCGCGACGGCCTGCTGCTGGCGACGCTGCTGATGGCGCTGACGCTGCTGCTGGTGTCGTTTCTGTCGCCGACGTTCATGCTGGTGCTGGCGATCTACATTGCCACGACGCTGGGCTATTCGATGGTGTTCAAGCGCCACGCCATCATCGATGTGATCGTGCTTGGCGGGCTCTACACCATCCGCGTTGTCGGCGGCGTCGTGGTCACCGACAGCGACGATGCACAGTGGCTGCTGATGTTCAGCCTGTTCCTGTTCTTCAGCCTGGCGCTGGTCAAACGCTGTTCGGAACTGGTGCAGCTGCGCGAACGCGGCATCGCCGACACGCCTGGGCGCGGCTACCGCGTCGGCGATCTGGCGGTGCTGCAGCCGATGGCGACGGCAGCGGGGTTCGGCGCGGTGCTGGTGTTCGCGCTGTATATTTCGAGCAGCAAGGTCGTGCAGCTGTACGAACATCCCAAATGGCTGTGGCTGATCTGCCCGCTGATCATGTACTGGATCAGCCGCGTGCTGCTGCTGTCGGGGCGCGGCGAGCTGCACGATGATCCGGTCATCTTCGCGATCACCGACCGGCTAAGCTGGCTGACGATGGCGGCGGTTGTCGCGGTCGTGCTGGTGTCGACTTGAACATCCAGCTCGGCGGCTGGGGGCGGTTTCCACGCGCCAGTTGCGCCGTCGCCACCCCCGACACGCCCGACGCTGTGGCAGCGACGCTGGCGGCACTGCCCGATAGCATTGCACGTGGCAATGGCCGCGCTTACGGCGACTCTGCACTCAACCCCGACGGCGTCATATCGTCGGCGCGGCTTTCGCACCTGCTGGCCTTCGACGACGCGACCGGCACGCTGACCTGCGAGGCCGGGGTGCTGCTCGGCGATATCACCGATGCGTTGCTGCCGCGCGGCTGGTTCGCGCCGGTTACGCCGGGCACGCGGTTCGTGACGGTCGGCGGCATGGTGGCGTCGGACGTCCACGGCAAGAACCATCACGGCGCCGGGTCGTTCGGCGACCATCTCGACTGGGTCGATCTGATGTTGCCCGACGGGCGCACGTTGCGCGCCTCGCGCGACAGCGAACCCGAGCTGTTCGCCGCGACCTGCGGCGGCATGGGGCTGACCGGCGTCATCGTCCGCGCCGCGTTCCGGCTGCAGCGCGTCGAGACCTCGCGCATCCGGCAGCGCACATTGCGCGCGCCCGATTTGGCGACCGCGCTCGACATTTTCGAGGCGTCGGAGGCATCGACATACTCCGTCGCATGGATCGACGGGCTGGCGCGCGGTGCGCGGCTCGGGCGGTCGGTGGTGCATCTGGGCGAGCATGCGCGATTGGATGAACTCCCGGCGGCGAACCGCGCGACACCGTTTGCGCGCAACGCCGGGCGGCCGCTGACGGTGCCGATCGACTTTCCGGGGTTCGCGCTGTCGTGGCCGACGGTCAAGGCGTTCAACGAACTGGCCTACCACCTGCCTG
>CALDHQ010000007.1 GCA_937894055.1 uncultured Polymorphobacter sp. | reverse complement strand
TGAGCGGTGCGAGTTCACCCGCGACTGCGACGTCGAGGCGCTTGGCGGCCGCAGCACGCGCCGCCGACAGTTCGGCGGCTGCGGCTTCGAACGCCGCGCGTGCCACCTTGACCGCTTTGGCCGCGCCCGCGACACCGGCCTCGCCCGCCTGCAAGGCTGCGGCGCGTGCGGCGAGTTCGTTCGCCAGTTCGGGCAATGCATCGGCCGTCACGCGGTGCTTGCGCGCCATCGCGCGCAGTTCGAACAGCCGGGTTTCGACGTTGTCGAGCCGCGCCGGGTCGAATGCCATCGCACGTGCGGCGGCGGCGAGTGCGTCCTCGGCCTCGCCGGCTTCGTTCAAGGCGCGGTCGATTGCCGCGAGCGCATCGGCGAGTTCGCTGCGTTCGGGCGCCAGCCGTTCGAGGCGGCGCGCGACCTGGCGCAGCTTCGCCAGACCGCCGTCGCTGCCGTCGAGCAAGTCGTTGATGGTATTGAGGTCATCGGCCAGTCGCGCGCCCTGCTGCATCGCGGTGCGCTCGGTGGCGAGTGCCTCCTCCTCGCCGGCTTCGGGCGCCAGCGCCTGCAGTTCGGCCACCGCATGGTCGAGCCAGTCGCGGTCGCGCGCATCGGCTTCGACTTGCGCGACCAGCGCGTCATAGGCGGCGACGGCGTCGCGCCAGCTGGTATGTGCGGCGGCGGTCGCCGCGACCTGCGCACCGAGCCCACCGAAACTGTCGAGCAATTTCATATGGCCACGCGGCTGCAGCAGCCCGCGGTCGTCGTGCTGGCCGTGGACCTCGACCAGCGTCGCGCCAAGGTCGCGCAGCAATGTTGCACTCACCGGCTGGTCATTGACCCAGGCGCGGCTGCCGCCATCGGCCTTGAGCTGGCGGCGCAGGATGAGTTCGCCGTCACCTTCGAGGCCGTTTTCGGCGAGCAGCGCGCGGGATGGATGATCGGCAGGAATATCGAAGCTGGCGGTGACGCTGGCCGCCGTCGCGCCGTGGCGCACCAGTCCGGCGTCGCCGCGGGCGCCAAGCGCCAAGCCCAATGCATCAAGCAGGATCGACTTGCCGGCGCCGGTCTCGCCGGTCAGCGCGCTCAAGCCGGGCGAAAATTCAAGCAGCAGTGCCTCGATCAGCACGACCTCGCGGATATCGAGCGCGGTCAGCATGGGCAGCGCACGGCGGTCAGGCGTGCTTCTTGACGATTAGCTTGTGCGCGCGTTCGTACCACTTCGATTCGGGGTAGTTGTGACCGAGCACCGCGGCCGCCTTGACCGCTTCGGTCGGGATGCCGAGCGACAGATAGCTTTCGACGAGCCGGTACAGCGCCTCGGGCGTGTGGCTGGTGGTGTCGTAATTGTCGACCACCGTGCGGTAGCGGATGATCGCCGCGACATAGAGCGAGGCGTTCTGGTAGAATCGCCCGATCTCCATTTCCTTGCCGGCGAGGTGGTCGCGCGCCAAGTCGATCTTGAGCCGTGCGTCATCGGCGTACGGCGTGTTGGGATAGCGGCGGATCAGCTCGCCGAGCGCATCGAGCGCCTGCTGGGTGATTTTCTGGTCGCGGTCGATGGGCTGGATCTGCTCGTAATAGCTGACGGCGATCATGTAATAGGCGTAGGGCGCTTCCTTGCTGCCCGGATGCAGCGACAGGAACCGCTGTGCCGCCTGGATCGATTCGGGGTATTGCTTGGCAGCGTAATACGAAAACGACGCCATCAACTGTGCGCGGCGGGCCCAGACCGAATAGGGATGCTGGCGCTCGACTTCGTCGAACATCTGCGCGGCCTGTTTGTACTGGCCCTTCTGCAGCATGTCGCGCGCGACATTGTACAGCGTCTCGACGTCCATCGCGACGTACGCCGTGTCCTTTTTGGGACCTTTGGCGGCACAGCCCGGCAACACCAGCGCGGCGGCAATTGCGGCAAGGAGGGTCAGGCGGGGTACGCTGGCACGGATCATAGCGGCTTCCTTAGCCCAAGCGATTGCGCGCGCCAAGCATTGCCGCGCGCGGGATGCAGATCGTGTGGCGGGGACTGTGTGAAGGCGTGGTGAACGGGAAAGGGCCTCCGGCGGGCAGGCCTGAGGCCTGCACCCATTTATTTCGCATTGGGTCATTCCCGCGCAGGCGGGAATCCATGCAACGCTGGAGATGGATTCCCGCCTGCGCGGGAATGACTTGCTCTGTGTAATGGGTGCAGGGGTCACCCCTGCCCGCCGGAGGCCCTGTCAATCTTGCCCCAGTGCCGCTTCGAGTTCGGTTTCAAACGCCGGTGCCGCAGCATGCAAACGCCCGTCGAGCGCCGCGGTCAGGCGCGCGCTGTCGAGCCCGCCTTCCCACTTCGCCACGACGATCGTCGCCACCGCATTGCCGATGAAGTTGGTCAGCGAGCGGCATTCGCTCATGAAGCGGTCGACGCCGAGGATCAGCGCCATACCGGCCACCGGCAGCGACGGCACGACCTGCAGCGTGGCGGCGAGCGTGATGAAGCCGGCGCCGGTGACGCCCGCCGCGCCCTTCGAGGTGAGCATGGCGACGCCGAGCAGCAGCGCCTGTTCGCCGAAGCTAAGGTGGATGTCGCAGGCCTGCGCGATGAACAGCGCGGCGAGCGTCATGTAGATGTTGGTGCCATCGAGGTTGAACGAATAGCCCGTCGGCACGACCAGCCCGACGACCGAGGGGCGGCAACCGGCGGCCTCCAGCTTGGTCATCAGCGCCGGCAGCGCCGATTCGGACGACGAGGTGCCGAGCACCAGCAGCAATTCTTCCTTGAGGTAGCGCACCAGCTTGAAGATCGAGAAGCCCGCCGCCCAGCCGACCGCGCCGAGCACGACAAACACGAACAGCAGTGCGGTGATGTAGAAACTGCCGACCAGCAGCGCGAGCTTGGCGAGTGCGGCGACGCCGAATTTGCCAATGGTGAACGCCATCGCGCCGAACGCGCCGATGGGGGCGGCGCGCATCAGGATGGCGACGATGCGGAACACCACCGTTTGCGCCGAATCGAAGATATGGCGCAGCGGATCAGCGGCGGGACCGACGAGCGACATGGCGATGCCGGTCAGGATGGCGACGAACAGCACCTGCAGTATCTCGCCGTCGGCGAGTGCGCCGAGGAATGTCGCCGGGATGATGTTGACCAGAAAGCCGGTGATGCTGCTGTCATGCGCCTTGGCGACATAGTCGGCGACGGCGCTGGCATCGAGGTCGGCGGGGTTGATGTGCAAGCCAGTGCCGGGCTGGACGATGTTGCCGACCGCCAGCCCGATGAGCAGCGCCAGCGTCGAGAAGGTCAGGAAATAGGCGAACGCCTTGCCGACCACGCGCCCGACGCTGCCGATTTCGGCCATGTGCGCGATGCCGGTCGCCACCGACAGGAAGATCACCGGCGCGATGATCATCTTGACGAGCTTGATGAACGCGTCGCCGAGCGGCTTCAGCGACGCGGCAAAGTCCGGGGCGACAAAGCCCAGCACCACCCCGAGCACGATGGCGACGACGACCTGGAAATACAGCTGGCGAACCAGCGGCGTCCGCGCCTTCGGGGCAAGCGCCGTGGCGGTCATCAGGTCTTGGTCGCCGACAGCACCGACATGCCGACGCCGGTCGTGGTGCTGGCGATCGGCGCCCCTGTCAGCAGCACGGTGGTGCCGGGCACGACCTGGCTTTGCAGCGCGGTGTAGAACGCCGCGGGCATGTGAACGCGCTGCAGCGCGCTGGCATCTACGGGCTGCTGCGCGTCGGTTTCGTGGCCGGGGACATCGGCAAACTGCCAGACCGGACGGCCGCCGGTATCAGACGCCAGCACCAGTACGTGCGTGCCGAAGCCCGGCGGATCGATCGACGCCTTTGCGCGGCCGATTTCGACGCCGTTGCGCATCACCACGACGCGGCCGTCGGACTGGCTGACGACGATCGTCAGCGGCCCGACCGGCATGATCTGCGGCGTCCAGCGATAGGCCTCGTCGCTGGCCAGCGGCACATGCGTTTCGACAGCACCGCCGACGCCAAGCGGCGCCAGCACCCCGGCTGCCGGATAGGTCGCGACCTGGCCCGCGCGGCCGGCAACGATCACCGTCATGCCGGTGGTGGTGATGGCGAACAATTCCTTCGAGAACTCCAGCGGCAGATGGATGCAGCCATGGCTTTCGGGGTAGCCGGGTAGCCCGCCGGCGTGCAGCGCGACACCGTCCCAGGTCAGCCGCTCCTGATATTTCATCGGGGCGTTGTTGTAGAGGCTGGAATGGTGGTTGGCGTCCTTCTGCAGGATGGTGAATACGCCGGTCGGCGTTTCATGGCCGGGCTTGCCGGTCGATACCGTCGACACGCCGATACGCACGCCGTTGCGGTAGACCGTCGCGAGTTGCCGCGACAGATCGACCATGATGACGATGGGCCCTTCGGGCGCCAGTGTCGGTGCGAACACCCATTGCCCGGGCTTCAACGTATCGGCTGCCTTGGCGAGGTCGAGCGCCGACGACACTGTCGCGCCCTGCCCGAAAGCCGGTGACAGCGGCAGCAGCAAGGCTGCGCCTACAACCAGACGACGATTCAAAATCATGACATTGCCCCTCATGCGACCGCACCAGCGGCCCCTCAATCCTGCTTGGCTAAACGTAATCGGTGTGGCTTGCCAAGCCCTTAAACCACCGCGCCGAACAGCCGCCCGATGCCGGCCGTTGCAGCCATCGCCAGCACGCCCCAGAAGGTGACGCGCAACGTCGCGCGCAGCACCGGCGCCCCGCCGGCACGCGCCCCGACAATGCCGAGCACCGCGAGGAACACCAGCGACGCCACCGACACCGACACGGTCAGCATCGCAACGGGCACCAGCAGCACGACGAGCAGCGGGGCGGCGGCGCCGACGAGAAAACTGGCCGCCGAAGCGAATGCCGCCTGCACCGGGCGCGCCGCACTGGTGTCGGAATGGCCGAGTTCGTCGCGCAGGTGCACTGCAAGCACGTCGCCGCGCGACAATTGTTCGGCGACGGTGCGCGCCGTGGCGGGCTCGACGCCGCGCGCCACATAGATGGCTGTCAGTTCGTCAAGCTCGGCAGCGGGTGAAGCCTTGAGCTCGGCGGTTTCGCGGGCGCGCTCGGCGGCTTCGCTGTCGGCCTGCGAGCTGACCGAGACATATTCGCCCGCCGCCATCGACATGGCACCCGCGACCAGCCCGGCGACACCGGCGACGAGCACCGCCTGGCGGTCGGCACCGCTGGCGGCGACGCCGACAATCAGGCTGGCGGTCGAGACAATGCCGTCATTGGCGCCGAGCACCGCGGCGCGCAGCCAGGCGGTGCGGTCGACAAGGTGGCGTTCCATGTGACGGGCGAAATGACGTGCCATTTAGGGGCCTCCTGCCGGTTTGGGCCACCATCGCATGCCGGTGCGGGTCGGCGCCAGCGCCGCGTTAGCCGCGAAAGCCGATGTCGCGGATGTGCTGCCACGGCCCGCCGAGGTAGCGCCACAGCGACACGCCGGTGACCTGCACGCGCCACGGCGTGAAGTCGGCGGCGAGCAGCTGCAGCGTCGCCGCCGCGGTCGCGGCACTGACCTTGTTCTGCACCGTCACATGCGGGCGCAGCCGGCCATGGTCCTGCGCGATTGTCAGCCCGGCCCAATGCGCAGCAAGGTCGGCGTGGAGCGCGGTCAGTTCGGGACAGCGCAAATCATAAGCTACGCCGTTACCCAGCGACCGCGGCGGCGCGACTTCGGCCAGCAGCACCGGCTGCGCGCGTGCCACTGCCAGCAGATGCGCGACGACCGCGTCGAGCATGCTGCCCGGCAGTTGGTGGAACAGCGTGACATGCGCCGGCACGATGTTGCGTTCGGGCGGGAAATGTGCGCGGCGCAGCGCCTCGAACCGCGCCGACGCGGTGCGGTCAAGCTGCGCGGTCAGGATCAGCGGGCGGTGGTCGGTGGCGGCGGGCGTGGCTGTATCAGGCATGGCGGCATGCCTAGCATTCGCAGGCCGGCTTCCCTATCACAAGCTATGTCCGTAGCCGCGCGTTCCCGTTCGACCGATCCGGTGCCCGCCTGGGCCGGTTTGACATTGTGGTCGGCGCTGGCGCTGTGGCTGGCGGTGCTGGCGCTGGTGTCGCCGATCAGCCACGACGAAAACCAGTATGTTGCCGCCGTCTGGCTGGCGCGGCACAGCCTGCCGTTCATCGACTTTCTCTATTTGCAGACGCCGTTGCAGCCGTTGCTGTTCAACGTGCTGGTCGGCCACCCCGGCCAGGATTTCATCGTGCTGCGGCTGGCCAATGCGGTTTGCGGCCTGCTGGTGCTGATGCTGGTTCACGCGACGCAACGCCGGCTGGATGTACCCGACCGCACGGCGTGGGTGGCGACGCTGGCGCTGGCCGGCTGCACCAGTTTCCTGTTCGATGTCAGCGTCGCGCGCAATGATGCGCTGCCGGCGCTGCTGCTCGCCGCCGCGACTTGGCTGATTGTCGATGCACGCACGCCGCTGCGCTGGGCGGCGGTCGGCGTCGCGCTCGGGCTTGCGGCATCGGCGAAGATCTCGTTCGGCTTTGCCGGTGCGGCGGTCGGCGGCTGGCTGCTGCTCGAAGTGCTGGTGCGCCGACGGCACTGGAGCGAATTTCTCGGCTACGGCAGCGGCGGCATCGCCGGGCTGCTGCCGGCGCTGTACTTCTGGCACGCCGCGCCCGCCGTATTCATGTTCGGCGTCGTCACTTTCGGCACCGAGGGCGTGTTCGACTGGTACCGCCAGAACGGCCTCGACGGGCGGCTGACGCAAGCCGCCAAGCTGTGGCAGGCACCGTGGTATCTGGCGCAGGGGCCGGCGCTGGCGGCGTTGCTGCTGCTGGTGTGGCGCCGCCGGACGCTGCCCAAGCGTGCCGCGCCGATAGCCGTGCTGCTGATCGGCGGTCTCATCGGCGCGCTGGCACCGACGCCGGTGTGGAAGCAATACTTCATGCCGGCGCTGATCCCGCTGTTCGTGCTGACCGGGCTGGTGCTGGCGGGGTTGCCGGCGCCGCACGCACGCCGCGCCAAGTGGCTGCTGCTGGTGATGGCGGTGGCGGCGACCATCGGCTTTGCCGTTTCCGCGCTCATCGACATCCGCCGCACCGGGGCCCCCGCAGCGCTGCGCACCACGGCCGAAGCGCAATGGATCGGCCAGTCGCTGCGCGCCGCCGGTTTCACCCCCGCCGACGGCAAGATCGCCAGCTTCACGCCGCTGGTCGTCATCGACAGCGGTTTCGATCTCGATCCGCGCTTTGCCACCGGCGTCTTCGTGTTCCGCAGCGGCGACTTGCGCAGTGACGCCGAACTGGCCGCGTTCCATGCCATCAGCTGGCGGACGCTCGACGCGGCGTTTGCCGCCGCGCCGCCGCTCGCCATCATCACCGGCTATGAACAGCGCTCGCCGATCAATCGCAGCCGCTTTCCCGACGAAGCGCTCGACGACTGGGCGGCGCGCCACGGCTACCGGCGACTGAACAGCCCTGTCGACAAGGCCGTACTGTGGCTGCGGCCAGCGCCGCAATGAAGCGGCTGGCGGCCCTGCTCGCGCTCGTCGCGGCCTTGTGCGGCACTCCGGCAGCGGCATGGGGCGACTATGCGCACAGGCTGACCGGCCGCATCGCCGACAATGAACTGACGCCCGCCGCACGCGCCGAACTCGCCCGGCTGTTGGCGCAGAACGCGCAGCTCGGCACACCCGATTGCCCGATTCGCAGCCTCGCCGACGCCGCAAGCTGGCCCGACTGCGTGCGCGGGCTCGGCGACCGCTACGCCTATGCCGCGAAATGGCATTACCAGAATATTGCGCGCTGCGGCCGCTTCGACATCGCCAGCGGTTGCGCCGGCGGCAACTGCCTGACCGTGCAGCTCGACCGGCAGATTGCCGTGCTTGGCGACCGCCGCCAGTCGCCGCGCAAACGCCTCGAAGCGCTGGGCTTTGTCGCGCATCTGGTCGGCGATCTGCACCAGCCGCTGCATGTCAGCGACAGCGGCGACCGCGGCGGCAACGAGGTCAAGGTGCGCTACGGCTATGACTCCGACACGTTGCTCAACCTGCACCGCATCTGGGACCGCGAACTTACCGAGCGCGCGCTGACCGCGCCGCCGGTGGTCACCCCGCAATCGATCAGCGCCGCACAACGCGCGCGCTGGCAGCAGGGCAGCATCGCCGACTGGGTGGCGGCAAGCTGGGCCTTGTCTTCAACCATGGTCTACGGCAAGTTGCCGGCCTTGGCGGCGGCTTGCTCAGCACCGCCAGCACGCCCGGTCGTTGTCGAAGATGGATACTATCGGGCGAATGAAGCGTTGATACGCGCACAGGTCGAACGGGCCGGTGTCCGGCTGGGTGTCGTGCTCAACCAGGCGCTGGGTCAGAAGCCGGACTAGCTGAGGGATTTCACATGCGACTCGACGACCAGCGCGAAAGCACCAACATCGAGGACCGCCGCGGCGACAGCGGCGGCATGGGTGGCCTTGGCAGTGGCGGCGGCGGACTGCGCCTCGGCGGCGGCCGCATGGGGCTGGGCGGACTGCTGGTGGTTGTCGTCATCGCGCTGATTTTCGGCATCAACCCGCTCAGCCTGCTCGGTGGCGGCGGTGGCCCGCAGGAACAGATCGGCCAGCCGCAGTCGCAGATCGCGCCATCCGCCGGCGCCCCCGCACCCGGCGACGCCAGCGGCAAGTTCGTCGCCAAGGTACTCGGGTCGACCGAAGACACCTGGGGCCAGATTTTCCCGCAGCAGGTCGGCAAGGCCTATACGCCGCCGACGCTGGTGATGTTTTCTGGCGCCGTGTCATCGGCGTGCGGCCGCGCGACCTCGGCATCGGGGCCGTTCTATTGCCCCGCCGACCGCAAGGTCTACCTCGACACCAGCTTCTTCAACGAACTGTCGCAGCGCTTCGGCGCCCCCGGCGACTTCGCGCAAGCCTATGTCATCGCCCATGAAATCGGCCATCACGTGCAGACGCTGCTCGGCATCAGCGACCAGGTCCGGCGCGCGCAGGAACGCGCCAGCGAGAAAGACGCCAACGCGCTGTCGGTGCGCATGGAGCTGCAGGCCGACTGCCTCGCCGGTGTCTGGGGCAAGGCCAATATCGCCAAGCTCGAGCCCGGCGACATCGAAGAAGCGCTGACCGCCGCCACCGCGATCGGCGACGACCGGCTGCAGCGCCAGTCGCGCGGCATGGTCGTGCCCGACAGCTTCACCCACGGCACCAGCGAGCAGCGTGTGCGCTGGTTCAAGATCGGCATGGCGAACGGCGCGATTGCCGATTGTGATACGTTCAGCGCACGGGCGCTTTAAGGGCCTCCGGCGGGCAGGGCCTCGGGCCCTGCACCCATTTGAAGAAAAACCATGTCATTCCCGCGCAGGCGGGAATCCACGTTCTGCACCGGCGGTAAGATGGATTCCCGCCTGCGCGGGAATGACGAAGTGTTGAGTACAGGGGGTCACCCCTGCCCGCCGGAGGCCCTTAAACCTGCCCAATGCGCA
>CALDHQ010000006.1 GCA_937894055.1 uncultured Polymorphobacter sp. | reverse complement strand
ATGCCGCCCATGTCGCAACAACCAGGGAATCAGGCATGGCAACGCAATCCGCCGCCGTAAACAGCCGGCGCAAGCCGGTGAGTGAACTCGAGTCCCACCTCGGTTACTGGCTGCGCTTTGTGTCCAACCATGTGTCGCACGCGTTTCGGCTCAAGGTCGAGGCGAGGGGCGTGACCGTGTCGGAGTGGGTGGTGTTGCGCGAACTGCTGCGCATCGGGCCGACCTCGCCGAAGGCGCTGATCGCGCAGTAGACGAGGCGCGGATTGGCCGGCCGCAGCTGTTCGTCGCCGAGGCCGCGCTCACCGAGGGCCAGCTTGCCGGCATGCAGCAGCACCTGAACGCGATCGATGCGGCGACCAGCGCGCGGCATTTGCTGAGTGTGATCGATACGTTGACGCCGGCCGATAGCGGCGGGCTGTTCGCCTGGGACGGCAGCGCCATCGCATTTTGACATGGCTGCCGTGCGCGCGGCACATTGGCGCGCGCTGCGGCCCCGCACCATATCGCCGACATTGAAGCGTGGCCGGTGCCACGCCAGGAGTGACGACAATGCTCAGCTTCCGCCCTTCGCAGGCCCGCGGCCACGCCAACCACGGCTGGCTCGACACCTATCACAGCTTCAGCTTCGCCGATTACTATGACCCGAAGTTCATGGGCTTCCGCGCGCTGCGCGTCATCAATGAAGACCGCGTCGCCCCCGGCGGCGGCTTCCCGACGCACGCCCACGCCAATATGGAAATCATCACCTACATTGTCGATGGCGCGCTTGAGCACCGCGACAGCCTCGGCAACGGCGAAGTCATCCGCCCCGGCGACGCGCAGCGCATGAGCGCCGGCACCGGCATCCGCCACAGCGAGTTCAACGCCTCGACCAGCGAGCCGGTGCATCTGCTGCAGATCTGGATCCAGCCTGACCGTCAAGGTGTCGCGCCGGGCTATCAGCAGCAGGCGCTGCCGGCGCAGGATGGCAGCACGCGGCTCGACCTCGTCGCCGGCCCCGAAGGCGGGCCCGAAGCGGTGTGGCTCCACGCCGACGTCAGCCTCTACCGCGCCGTGCTGGCACCCGGCGGCGAGATCGACGTCGCCATCGCGCCGGGTCGCCATGCCTGGGTGCAGGCGGTGCGCGGCAGTGCGGTTGCCGCCGGTCAGACCATGGCCGCCGGCGACGGGCTGGCGATTTCGGATATGGCTTCGGTCAAGCTGACCAGTGCCGCTGGCGCCGAGTTGCTGGTGTTCGATCTGGCCTGAACTGTCACCGTTGGGCCGCTTTCACGCCGTATTTCGCGGCTAGAACGGCCCTGACGGTTATTCATGCTGTCGCAAGTGCGGCGTTGCTAGGTAACGCGCTGCTTTGACGAGGTCCGACGCGCAGGTGTCCAACACCCAAACTCCCGATACGGCGCTGCCCGAAGCCGAGCAGCTCGCTGTCGATGCCGCCCTGGCGACCGACCCCGCGCACATTGCGCGGCGGCCGGCGCCGGCGTGGCAAAAATGGTTCGGCATCGGGCTGTCGCTGCTGATGATCGGCTTTCTGGTGCACCAAAGCGCCAAGATCGGCTGGACGCAGTTCGCCGCAGTGCTGCCGCGCGACCCGCGCTACTATCTGCTGATGGTGGCGATGTACCTGACGCTGCCGCTGACCGAGACGTTGATTTTCCGGCGGTTGTGGGCGCTGCCGTGGTCGAGCCTGTGGCTGTTCCTGCGCAAGCGCGTGCTCAACGAAGCCGTCTTCGGCTACAGCGGCGAAGCCTATGTCTATATGTGGGCGCGGCGCCAGACCGGTCTGGCAGCACGCGCGATGGGGGCGGTCAAGGACGTCAGCATCACCTCGGCGCTGGCTGCCAACACATTGACGGTTGGTGTCGTCGCTGTGCTGGTGCTGTTCGGAGACCGGCTTCTGGCGGCGGGGTTCTTCTCGCCCACGCAGTTGCGCTCGGTCATCTGGGGTGCGGCGCTGCTGACGCTGCCGGCGTTCATCATCCTGCTGTTTTCAAAGCGCATCATGTCGCTGCCGCGCGTTGTCAATGCGCGCATTTTCGGCGTCCATATTGCGCGGTTGCTGGTGTCGAACGCGCTGCTGATCGGCGCCTGGCATTTCGCACTGCCTGAAATCGGCTGGGGCGTCTGGCTGATGCTGATATCGCTGCGGCTGGTGATCAGCCGCGTGCCGTTTGCGCCCAATACCGACCTGCTGTTCAGCTCGGTCGGCATGGGCTTGGCGGGTTCGGCGAACGTTGAAATCGCGGCGCTGCTGGCCTTCGGGGCGGCACTCGTGCTGGTTGGCCATGCGCTGGTGGTTGTTGCAGATTGGGCGGCAGGGCTTTCGCCGCGCCACAAGGGAATGATGGCATGAAGTTTGAATTGGGCCTTGCTGTTGCGGGTGTCGCGGCGCTGGTCGCCGGCGCGTCTGTCGCGCAACCGTCCTCTATCCTCGGCAGCGACGCGGCGGCCTGTGCGGCGGACGCGCGCGATACCGCCGCATTGATAGACGTTGGTGGGCTCAAGGACCGCACCGGCGTGATGCGCATCGAACTGTATCCCGACAACAACACCGAATTCCTCGGCGACCGCCACAAGCTGGTCGCCGAAGGCAAGACCTTCCGCCGCGTCGAAACCCCGCTGCCAGCGACCGGGCCGGTGCGCGTCTGCATCAAGCTGCCGGCGCCGGGCCGCTATGCCATCGCGGTCATCCACCAGCGCGGTGCGACGCGCAGCTTCACTTTCAGCAAGGACGGCATCGGCTTTCCGAACAACCCGAAGTTGTTCCTGTCGAAGCCCGATGTTTCGAAGGTCGCGATGACATTTGCCAGCGGTGTCACCACCGTGCCCGTCATCCTCAACTACAAATCGGGGCTGGCGATGAAGCCGCTCAAGCAGCCGGCGAACTAGCCGGCATGCGCATCGTCGACGTAGCGGAGTTCTACGCGCCCAAGGGCGGCGGCGTACGCACCTATATCGATGCCAAGATCGAGGCCGGCAACGCCGCGGGGCATGAAATCGTCATCATCGCACCGGGCCCCGAAGACCGCACCGACGTGCGTGGCCGCAGCCGCATCATCTGGGTCAAGGCGCCGATTCTGGCGGTCGACAAGCGCTACCATGTGTTCTGGTCCGAAGCGCCGGTGCATGCACTGCTCGAAGCCGAACAGCCCGATCTGGTCGAATGTTCGTCGCCGTGGCAGGGCGCGCGCATCGTCGCGCACTGGCAGTCGAAGCAGGGCCGGGCGACGCCCAAGGTGCTGTTCCAGCACGCCGATCCCGTCGCGTCCTATCCGCAGCAATGGTTCGGCGGGCGGCTGAGCGTCGAAACCATCGACAAATTGTTCGGCTTCTACTGGCGCTATCTGCGCGGTGTCGCCACGGGCTTCGATGAGATCGTCGTCGGCGGCCCATGGATGGCCGAGCGCTTGCACGCGCAGGGCCTGCCGATGCCGATCCCGGTGCCAATGGGCGTCGACACCACGACCTTCACCCCGAAACGCCGTTCGGCGGCGCTGCGTGCGCAGCTGCTTGCCGACTGTGGGCTCGGGCCGGATGCGACGCTGCTCGTCGGCGTCGGGCGTCACCATATCCAGAAGCTGTGGCCGCTGGCGATCGACGCCGTCGGCCGCGCGCAGGCCGCGGGCGCCAATATCGGGTTCGTCCAGATCGGTGACGGCATGGCACGCAAGGCGGTCGAACGCGCCGCCGCCAAGGTGCCACATGTCGTCTTGAAGGGCCAGGTCGGCGACCGCGACACGCTGGCATCGATGCTGGCGAGCGGCGACGCGCTGCTCCACGCCAGCAGCTCCGAAACCTATGGCCTGGCGGTCGCCGAAGCGCTTGCGGCCGGCCTGCCGCTGGTCGCACCCGCAGGCGGCGCGGTGCTCGACCTGCTGTCGCCCGAATGGTCGGAAAGCTACACGCCGCACGATGCCGGCGATGCCGCAACCGCCATCGGGCGCTTCCTGCGCCGCGACCGCGATGCCATGGCCGCTGCCGCAGCGCATGCCGGCGCGACCGTGGTCGGCGACTCCGATGCGCATTTCAAACGGCTGTTCGCGACCTATGCGCGACTTGTCGACGAACACGCGGCGCGCCGCTGACGCGCGGGGGATTCCGTGCGATGCAACCGTAATGTCTGCTAGGGGTTGTGGTGACGATGGACGCGTCGATACGTCGCTCGACGCCGGGCCTGCCTCGCACTAGATCTGGAACCAGATGTCACGATACCGTCCCTGCCAATCCGGCGCCCTGTTTGCCCTGTTGCTCGCGGCGGCCCCGGCCTGGGCCAGCAAGGATGACCCGCGCCATCTGATGCCGGCAGCGCCACCGCCGTTCAGCGCCGGGACGCCGACGTGCGCCAACGTCATGCCGCAGGGCCTGCTGACGGTGACCGACCTCATCGACGTGGCGCTGTGCCGCAATCCGATAACCGCCGCGAGCTGGGCCGGGGTGCGCGGCGCGGCCGCCAATGTCGGCGTAGCGCGCGGCAATTATTACCCGCAGATCACCGTCGGCGCCGGGCCGCAGCTCAACCGCAACCGCTATTTCAACCCGAATAATCAGGGCGGCAGCACGACGACGACCAGCCTCAACAGCACCGCCAACATCGCCATCGACTATCTGCTGTTCGATTTCGGCGGCCGCTCGGCGGAAGTCGATGCGGCACGCGCCAGCGAACGCGTCGCGCTGGCCAACTACGCCGATAGCGCGCAATCGGTCGTGTTCAACACCATTGCGGCCTACAACGCGCTGCAGGCCGCCATTGCCGCCGAGGCCGCGACCGAGGCCAATGTCGCCTACCTCAAGAACTCGCTCGACAATGCCCGTGGCCGCATGCGCGCCGGCGTCACCACACCCGCCGATTCGCTGCAGGCCGAAACCGCCTATGAACAGGCGCGCTTCACGCTGGTGCAGGCGCAGGGCAACACGCAGGTCGCGCGCGGCCAGCTTGCCGTCGCCGTCGGCCTGCTGCCGCAGACGCCGCTGCAACTGGCACCGACGCCGCCGCTCGCCAGCGTCGACATGCTCGGCCGCAACATCGACAGCCTGCTCGACGAGGCGCAGCGACTGCGCCCCGATATCGCCGCAGCGCGCGCACAGTCTGCGGTTGCCGAAGCCAATGTCCGCAGCGCGCAGGCGTTGAGCAAGCCGACCATCACCACCGGTGCGTCGTCGGGCGCGAGCTATGCCGATACCCAGCGCGATAGCGTCACCACCGCCGTCGGCATCAGCCTGACGGTGCCGTTGTTCACTGGCTACCGCTTTGCCTATCAGGTCACTGGCGCGCGCGCGGCACTCGACCAGGCGAATGCCCAGACGAAGGTCACCGAACAATCGGCGGCGCTCGATGTCTGGAACAACCGCAGCGCGCTTGAAACGCAGCTGAAGTCACTGGCGAGCGCGCGCGCGCTGATCCGAAGTGCGCAGGCATCAGCCGACATCGCCCAGGGGCGTTTCAAGGCTGGCGTCGGCACGATCACCGACACGCTCAACGCCGCCTCGGCGCTGGCGACGGCGCGCCAGCAACTGGTCGCGGCGGAATATGGCGTGCGCGACGCCCAGGCTGGGCTGGCGAAGTCGATCGGCGCGCTGGGTGAAACCGTTGATGCGATGAGGACGAGATAATGCAGCGTCGGACGTGGATCATCATTGCGGCGGTCGTGCTGCTGGTCGCCGCCTATTTCGGCTGGCGCGCCTACACGGCCCCGGCCGCCGATGCAGGGTTCAAGACCGCTGAAGTCACCCGCGGTGACCTCGAAGAAGTCATCACCGCCAACGGCACGCTCAACCCGGTGCGCGTCGTCAGCGTCGGCACGCAGGTTTCGGGCACCGTCGCCAAGCTCTACGTCGATTACAATGACCGCGTCGCCGCCGGGCAGTTGCTGCTCGAACTCGACCCGTCGGTCTATGCCGCGCGCCTGTCGGCCAGCGAGGCCAGCCTCGCCAATATCAAATCATCGCAGGCCCTCGCCGCCGCCAATGCAGCGCGCGCCGCGGAACTGTACCGGCAGAACTTCATCAGCCGGCAGGAATATGAAACCACGGTAGCGAGCGCGCGCGGCGCGAGCGCACAGGTCCAGCAGGCCGAAGCGCAGATCAAGCAGGACCGCACCAACCTCGGCTACACTGTCATCCGTTCACCAGTGGCCGGCGTCGTCATCAGCCGCGAAGTTGACCTCGGCCAGACCGTGGCCGCCAGTTTCAACACGCCGACCTTGTTCAAGATAGCCCGCGACCTGACCAAGATGCAGATCGAAGCCGCCGTCGCCGAAGCCGATGTTAGCCGGGTCAAGGTCGGCCAGCGCGTCGATTTCACCGTCGACGCCTATGGCACGCGCGCCTTCACCGGTACCGTATCGCAGATCCGCCTCAACCCGACGACGCAGCAGAATGTCGTGACCTATACCGTCATCGTGTCGGTCGCCAATCCCGACGGCGCGCTGCTGCCGGGGATGACCGCCAACGCCGCGTTCCTGGTCAGCGCGCACAAGGATGTGCTGCTCATCCCCAACGCCGCACTGAGCTTCAAACCCGAAGGCTGGAAACCGCAACGTGGCGGCAAAACCGGCGGCAAGAAGGCCTATGACCCCAATATGCTGACCGTCTTCGTCGCCAAGGACGGCAAGCCCGATCCGGTGCGCATCAAGATCGGCGCGTCCGATTCGGACTTCAGCGAAATCGTCTCGGGACCGCTCAAGGCCGGTGATGCGGTCATCACGGCCGACACCTCGAAGGACAAGAAGACGACCGCCAGCTTCGGTCCACCGGGACGCAAGTGAGCACCACCCCCGTCCTCGCGCTCGACGGCGTCATCAAGGACTATGTCGGCGACGCCGGCGCCTTCCGCGCGCTGCACGGCGTATCGGTGCACGTCGCCGCCGGCGAGTTCATGTCGATCATGGGGCCGTCAGGGTCGGGCAAATCGACGCTGATGAACATCATCGGCTGCCTCGATACCGCGACCGAAGGGCAATACCATTTCGAAGGTGTCGATACCGCGACGCTGTCGGAGGCCGAGCTGGCGCATTTGCGCAACCGCGGCATCGGCTTTGTCTTCCAGAGCTTTAACCTGCTGCCGCGCCTGTCGGCGCTGGGCAATGTCGCGCTGCCTCTGGTCTATTCGGGCGTGCCGCGCGGCGAACGCGACGCGCGTGCGCAGGCGATGCTCGAAGCTGTAGGGCTGGGCGACAAGCCGCGCTCGCGTCCCAGCCAGCTTTCGGGCGGCCAGCAGCAGCGTGTCGCCGTCGCCCGCGCACTGGTCAACAATCCGCAGCTGCTGCTCGCCGACGAACCCACCGGCGCACTCGACAGCAAGACCGGGGTCGAGGTGATGGCACTGTTTCGCGACCTCAACCGCACCCGCCATGTCACCGTCGTCATCGTCACGCATGACCCCGAAGTCGCACGCGCCACCGACCGCGTCGTCCGCATCCAGGACGGGCTGATCTTCTACGACGGCCCACCGACCGAGGCCGCGCTCTACGGCCATGTTGAGGTCGAGGCGTAATGCTCGGGTCGATGCTCGCCGAGGCGTGGAGCGCGCTGCTCGCCAACCGGCTGCGCTCGTCGCTGACGATGCTCGGCATGATCATCGGCGTCGCGGCGGTCATCCTGATGCTGGCGATCGGCGGCGGCGTGCAGAAGCAGGTGTCCGATTCTATCGCCGGACTCGGGTCGAACATGCTCATTGTCACCGCCGGCTCGTCGCGGTCGGGCGGCTTCATGGGCGGTGCCGGGTCGGGCGCGTCACTGCGGCTGGAGGATGCCGACGCGATTGCCGCCTTGCCCGATGTGCTCGCGGTTGCACCATCGGCCAACATCCCCGCGCAGGTCGTGGCCGGGCCGTCGAACTGGGCGACGCAGGTGACTGGGTCGGTACCCGCATGGTTTGCCGTGCAGGAATGGCGCCCCGCCGATGGCCGGACCTTTTCGGAAATGGAGGAACGCGCCGCAGCGCGCGTCGCGTTGATCGGCCAGACGGTGGCGGACAATCTGTTCGGCGCCAACGACCCCATCGGCCAGCAAATCCGCATCAAGGGCGTCAGCTTCACCGTCATCGGCGTGATGGCGCCGCGCGGGCAGGGCTTCGGTGGCATGGACCGCGACGACATGATCATCGTGCCGCTGACCACCGCGTCGCGGCAGCTCCAGGGCAACAACTTCCGCCGCTCGATCCGGACGATTTCGGTGTCGGTCGACTCTGCCGAGGTGCTCGACAAGGTCGATGCGGACATCACCACGCTGCTGCGCCGTAAGCACAAGATCAAGACCGGCGATCCCGACGATTTCAGCGTCAATAACCTGACCGCCGTCACCGACACCATGTCGTCGGTCACCGCGTCGATCTCGCTGCTGCTCGCCGCCATCGGCTCGATCAGCCTTGTCGTCGGTGGCATCGGCATCATGAACATCATGCTGGTGTCGGTCACCGAACGCACCCGCGAAATCGGCATCCGCATGGCGATCGGCGCCAGCCGCCGCGCGGTGCGGCTGCAGTTCCTGCTCGAAGCGCTGATGCTGTCGCTGCTCGGTTGCTCGATCGGCGTCGCCGTTGGCGCCGGCCTGTCGATGCTCGCCGGCAACGCCATCGGCTTCGATACCTCAGTCACCGCCAGCGCGGTCGTCATCGCCTTCCTCGTGTCGGCGAGCATCGGCATTTTCTTTGGCTGGTATCCAGCAAACCAGGCGGCCAAGCTCAACCCGATCGAAGCGCTGCGTGCCTGAAATCTAACTTATGGTTGGGGCCCGCAATTGCAGGGCGGCAGGCTATTGAAGCGGTGGTAAACCGATGCGGGTGCGTTCCTCGTTGATAAAGTCGCGGCAGACGATGGCCATTTTGGCGATGTATACGACATTGGGCGGCACATTAGCGAACCCTGGTTCCTTGGTATAGGCAGTGGTAATGCGGTCCGACAGGATGGCGGCGGTGGTCTTTTGAGCGATCAGGCAACGAGTGCGCGCCAATTTAACCAGCGCGGTCGCGAGGTCGTCGTTGATGAACAGGAAGTTCGAGGCATCGTTGACGCCTTGGATATAGGCCGATTTGGCATCTGGTGACATTTGCATCCACGCGGCACCATTGTTAACGAAGCCTGCAGCACTGGCGACCGAAGCCAGCATTTGCAGTGTCACCGCAAGCGTGATTTTGCCAAATGCGTGGTTAATCTGCATGGCAGCGATTCCTGTCTTGAACAGAGGTGTTGATAATCTGCTGCGACAAAGCTCTGGCCTGGGATGGAATGCTTGAACTGCAGCGCCGGGGTTATGCGCGCAAGGCAAAGAAAATCCCGCCAGGCTGGCCGGGCGGGATTCTCCGAGTTTCAGGCCAAATCGATCAGAAGCCGTAAGTGCCGCCGACGCGGAAACCAGTGCCACCGTTTTCGAACGCCGCCGCAAGGCCGGCGTTTAGCGCGAAGCTCTCGTTTACA
>CALDHQ010000005.1 GCA_937894055.1 uncultured Polymorphobacter sp. | reverse complement strand
TGATGCCGGCAATCGAGGCGACGTTGACCACGACACCCTGTGACCCGGTGGCCGCCATGGCTGGTGCTGCCGCACGTATCATCTGGAAGGCGCCGACGACGTTGATGCGGTAGATCGACAGGAAATCGTCGGCGCTGAGCCCGCCCAAATCATCATGCCCGACCATCTTGGTGATGCCGGCGTTGTTGATCAAAATGTCGAGGCGGCCCCAGCGCGCAACTGCGTCGGCCACCAGCGCGCGGCAATCCGCATCGTCGCCGACATCGCCGCGTGCCGCCGCTGCATCGACCCCGAGCGCCCAGCAAGCAGCCGCGGTGGCTTCGGCGTCGGCGCTGCTGCGCGAGTAGTTGACCAACACATTGGCGCCGCGTGCGGCAAGGCCAAGCGCCACCGCCGCGCCAAGCCCGGTGCCGCCTCCGGTGACGATTGCGACTTTACCGAGCATGGTCATGGCACTGGCTCCTGTGTTGTGCGGCCGTCAGCCCTTCTTGGTGCTCTTCGGGAACATCGCACGGCGCGGCCCGAGGTAGCCGAACAGATAGGCGCCGACCTTGCGCATCTGGATTTCTTCCGACCCTTCGGTGATGCGGTAACGGCGGTGGTGGCGATAGATGTGCTCGAACTGCTTGTGGCGCGAATAGCCGATGCCGCCATGCACCTGCATCGCGCGGTCGGCGGCCTGGCCGACGAGGCGGTTCGCCCAATAGTTGCACATGCTGATCTTGTCGGAGAGTTCCTTCTCGATCGCTTCGTGCGGCATGCGGTCCATTTCCCACGCGGTCTTGCGGATCAGCAGGCGCAGCATTTCGCACTGCGTCGCCAGCTCGACGAGCGGGAACTGGATCGCCTGGTTGCGCGCCAGCTCTTCGCCGAACGGCTTGCGCTCACGCGCGTATTTGACGCTTTCCTCGATGCAGTAGCTGGCCGCACCGAGCGAGCTCGCGGCCTGGCGGATGCGGTTCTGGTGGACGAAGCTCTGCGCCAGCGCGAGGCCGTTATCGAGCTGGCCGAGCATCGCCGTCGCCGGCACCCAGACGTCGGTGAAGCTGACGCGCGGGTGATCGGTGGGCATGTTGAACGTCCACAGATATTCCTCGATCTTCAGCCCCGGCGTTTCGGTCGGCACCAGCAGGCAGGTGATGCCCTTGGCGGCGCCGTCGGCACCGCTGGTCCGGCAGAACGTCGCGCAATGCGTCGCGACGTGCATGCCCGTCGTCCACATCTTCTCGCCGTTGATCAGCCAGCCTTCGACGCCGTTACGCGTTTCGGGCACCGCGCGGGTTTCCATGAACGTCGCGTCGGAACCATGGTCGGGCTCGGTCAGGCCGAACGCGGTGCGGCGCGTGCCGTTGAAGCCGCCGAGGATGAATTCCTCCTGCTGCGCCGGCGTGCCGAAGGTTTCGAACATCGCCACGAACGGAAAGTTGCCGACGATCGACATTTCGTTCTGCAAGTCATTGTGCAGGCCGAGGCCCTTGGCGGCGAAATGGTCGCGAATCACCGCCATCCACAAATTGCTGCCGTCCTTGCCGCCGTACTTCTTCGGCGCCGAAAAACGCCAGTGGCCGGCCTTGTCGGCAATCCGCATCGCCTGGCGCAGCAGGTCTTCCCATTCGTGGCGCGGCAGGCCGCCGTTTTCGAAATCGGTACGCGCCCATTCGCGGCGGTGATCGAAGAAGCGCTCGTTGTCGTCCTTGGCCTGCAGCGGCTTGATTTCCTTCTCGATGAAGTCGTCAAGCTCGGCCAGATAGGCGACCAGTGCGGGTTCAAGATCATAGTTGGTGGCGGTCATCGGCGTCTCTCCCAAGGTGTTTTGCCGACGATAGTTTACGTTAACGGCAACCACGTCAATGGGCGATTTGCCGGTGGCGCCGTTGGAACGTCGCAATCGACTAGACTCTGTTTCATTGAGATAGAACCAACCCCGCTCATCCCGAGCGAAGTCGAGGGACGCGCCGACGGTTGGGTGTGTCCCTCGACGTAGTTTATCCAGAGCGACGCCGAAGGCGGCGTCGAAGGGCTCGGGATGAGCGGGGCTGGGCGATGCAATTGACGTGCAAACGAGCCTATAAACGCGGCGGCGCCCCGTCGGGACCAAGCGGCTGGGCTGCCTGAACATGCGCCGGGCCATTCTTGCTGGCCGGGGCGGTCGAAACGCAGCCGGGCGTGTGCAAGCATTGGTCGACGCCGGTCGAATCGCTGGTGTCGGTGCAGGCGGCGGTCAGCAGCACCAGCATCAGACCTATGGATTTTAGCATGGGGGACGCCTAGCAATTGCAACCGATTTCACGACCTAGCACGAAAGCCCCCCGCCCCATGCCCAACATCTTGATCACCGGCAGCACGCGCGGCATCGGCGCGGCGGCATTTGCGGCCCTCACCGCCAGCGGTGCGCAGGTCGTCGGCCATGGCATGCGGCCGCGCGATGGCGCCATCGGCGCCGACCTCGCGATTCCCGGTGCCGCCGAACAACTGTGGGGCCGCGCGCTCGAGGCGCTAGGTGGCCGCATCGACGTGCTGATCAACAACGCCGGGGTGTTCGAAGGCGTCGATCTCGATGCAACCGACAGCGAATGGGCCTCGACCTGGGCGCGGTCGAACGCCATCAACCTGCGCGCGCCGGCGAACCTGTGCCGGCTGGCGGTCAAGCACTTTCGCGAACACGGCGGCGGCCGCATCGTCAACGTCGCCAGCCGCGCCGGCCACCGCGGCGACAGCCCGCAGCACTGGCACTATGCCGCCGCCAAAGCCGGCCTGATCGGCATGACCAAGACGATTGCGCGCGGCTATGCCCACGAAAATATCCTGGCGTTTGCGGTTGCCCCCGGTTTCACAATGACCGGCATGGCGGAGGAATATCTGTCGAGCCGCGGCGGCGAAAAGCTGCTCGCCGACATCCCGCTGGGCCGCGTCGCCAGCGCCGAGGAAGTCGGCGAAACCATCCGCTGGCTGGCGCTCGACGCGCCGCCGTCGCTGACCGGCGCAACGCTCGACATAAACGGTGCTAGCTATGTCCGCTGACGCCGAAGCTTGGCGCGTCACGCTGGCATGCAACCGCATCGAAGCCGAGCTGCTCGCCTATGCCGAAGACCTGTTCGCCGACATGCCCGTGCAGCCGACGCTGCTCACCGACGAGCCCGACCCCGACAAGCCCGACGACTGGCTGCTGCATGCCTATTTCGCCAGCGAACCGACGGCCGAACAGGTGGCACGGCTTGAAAACGCCGTTGCCAGCGCCGCACCGGGCAGCGCGACAATCGAATATCTGCCGCCGCAGGATTGGCTGACCTTGTCGCAGGCCGGCATCGAGCCGGTCGTCGCCGGGCGCTTCCACGTCCACACCGGCGATCACGCGCACCGCCGCCGGCCGGGGCAGATCGGCATCCGCATCGACGCGGGCCTCGCATTCGGCACCGGCCAGCACGCGACAACGCACGGCTGCCTCAAGGTCATCGACCGGCTCGCCAAACGCGCGCGGCGCTTCGACAATATTCTCGATCTCGGCACCGGCACCGCGGTGCTGGCGCTCGGCGCCGCAAAGCGCTTCCGTCGCGCCCGCATCATCGGCAGCGATATCGATCCGGTTTCGGTGGAGGTCGCCAAGGCCAACACACGGCTCAACCGCGAACGGCTGGGGCGCACAGCGGGCAGACTCGAATTCGTCACCGCCAAGGGCATGGATGCGCCGCGGCTGCGTCAACGCGCGCGCTACGATCTGATTCTGGCAAATATTCTGGCCGCGCCGCTGGTCGGCATGGCGGGCGATATCAGCGCGGCGCTGGCGCCGGGCGGTGTATTGGTGCTGGCGGGGCTGCTCAACGGGCAGCGCCAGCGCGTCGTCGCCGCCTATCGCGGGCGGGGACTGGTGCCGCTTATCCAGCCCAAGGTCGGCGAATGGCCGACCCTGGTGCTGGTCAAGCGCTAGTCAACATTGGCGCTCAGGCGCGCCAGGCGTGAAACAGCCGGAATTCGGCATTGCCCGGCTTGGTCGACACCGGACGGCGCGGCGTAACGTTACGCTTCGCAGCCGGAGTGGCCTTTGCTGGGGCAATTTTGGGCATCAAGCCCATCGTCGCGAGTTTCATTTCCATCTCCATTCTCAAGTCCGGATCTGCCGGACGAATGCGAGATAGGAACTGACGTGCCTATTGTGCACCGCAGCATAAGTGCGGGCAGCTATGCAGTGGATGCATAAAGGTTGAATGATCAATGAATGGATTTAAGGGCCTCCGGCGGGCAGGCCTGAGGCCTGAGCCCAATTATTTGGCACTCTTCAACTGGGTGCAGGGCATAGGCCCTGCCCGCCGGAGGCCCTTCCCCTTCAAAGCC
>CALDHQ010000004.1 GCA_937894055.1 uncultured Polymorphobacter sp. | reverse complement strand
GCGCGCGGCCGCAGCGTCGGCTTGCCGAAGCGGCGCAGGTCGTCGAAACGGTAGGGCGCGATTTCGGCGTCGTGCGGCGCCATCATTGCGGCGACCGACGGGCCGCCGTCATCCTGCAAGCGGATGAACACGAAGCCGTGCCAGATCTCGTGCTCGACCGGAAACAGCCCGTGCGTTGCCTTGTCGAGCCCGGCGTACTGGCTCGAAAACGGCACGCCGGTCAGGCGGCCATCGGTTTCATAGACCCAGGCGTGATACGGGCAGACGAGCTTCTTCGCGCAGCCGCTGGTGCCATCGACCAGCCGCGAGGCGCGGTGGCGGCAGACGTTGGCGAAGGCGCGGACGGTGCCCCCCTCTTGTCCATCAACAGCTTCGCCGCGGATGACGATGATGCTTTCACCGAGAAATTCGAGCGTCTGCCAGTCGCCGGCGCCGGCGATTTCGCTGACATGGCACACCACCTGCCACGACGGCCGCAGCACACGCTCCATCTCGACGCCGAAGTATTCGGGGTCGTTGTAGAGCCACGCCGGAAGGGATCGGTTGTCGAGAGAATCGGCGGTCATCGAACTTGCCTCAAATTGTTTTACATGTGTATAACAAGGGCCATTCGGAAGCAAGGACCCCGTGGCACGCGCACCATTCCACCGCGAAGGCGAAGCCGTCCGCCGCGACGCGCTGATCGCCGCGACTGCGCAGTGCCTCGCGACGCATGGCGCCGGTGGCATTTCGGTGCGCATGGTCGCTGCCGCAGCCGGTGTCTCGGCGGGGCTGGTGACGCATTACTTCGGCGGCATCGATGATCTGATCGCGGCAACCTACCATGCCACCGGCGACCGCATCGGCGCACTGCTCGACGCTGCGGTCGATGCCGCCGGCCCTGCCCCGCGCGCGCGGCTGAGTGCCTATGTCGAAGCCAACTTCCGCCCGCCGATCAGCGACCCCGAACTGCTCGCTACCTGGGCCGCATTCTGGGCACTCGCCGGCTCGAACCCCGCCATCGCCGCAATCCGCGACAGCGTCGCCGCCGCCACCCGCGCACAAGTCGAAGCGCTGCTGGCTGCATGCGGCGCCCGCGAAACCCGCCTCGCCGCGATCGGCCTGACCGCGCTGATCGACGGGCTGTGGTTGGAGCGCAGCCTCAACCCCGCGACGTTTAGCGCCGCCGAGGCCGGTGCGCTTGCCGAACGCTGGCTCGATGCATTGATTGGGTGAAGGGCCTCCGGCGGGCAGGGCCTAGGGCCCTGCACCCGATTGAAGCGCACCAAATAATTGGGTGCAGGGGCAAGCCCCTGCCCGCCGGAGGCTCTTCGACTACTTCGCCAGCGTCGTAATCACCTCGTACCACTGCTGCAGCGCGCCCGGAATCGCGTCGACCGGCACGCGTTCGTTGAGGCCGTGGGCGTAGCCGTCGGAGGATTTCATGAACAGCGCGGCGGTGCCGTAGCTCGGGATGCCGAGCGCGGCGCCGGTGCGCAGCACCTTCTCCGTGCGGTCGTCCGCGTTGACCGTATTGATATCGGTCGTCATCAGCGTGATCGACACGCCGCATTTCTTGAAAGCCTCGACGAGCTTGGGCAGGTCTTCCTCCACGCGCGCGGGCTGGACGTGTCCGCCCTTGCGCACAGGGGCTTCGACGCCTTTGAAACCGAGCTCCGCGACCGTCTCCGCGAGCTGGTCGAAAGGCAGGCCGACGAGGTGCTTCGTGAAGAGACTAAAGGCCGGAGCCTTCGGCGAGGGCGTCGCCGCGAGCAAAGGCCGGAGCATCGCTCCCGCCATCAGCGAACCGGAAAGACCCAGCAGCGAACGGCGGGAGAGCATCGGCTTACTTCTTGACGATGCGCTTGACCTGACCGGTGAGCGAAGCGACGAGCACGTCGCCGTTGCTGGGGTCGTGGCCGAAGCCGGCGACGGTGGCGTCGCGGGCGATCTCACGGGACTCCCACTTGCCGCCGTTCTCGTTCAGGGCGAAGATGCGGCCCGAGGCGAAGTCGCCGAAGACGTAGGCGCCGGCGATGGCCGGGACGCGTTCGCCGCGGCAGACGACGCC
>CALDHQ010000003.1 GCA_937894055.1 uncultured Polymorphobacter sp. | reverse complement strand
GTCGCATCGAGCTGGGCGATCTGCACCGATGATTTAAGTCCAACCAGCAACGGGCCGATCACCGTCGAGCCGCCGGCGTGCAGCGGCTGCTGCATATCGCCGACGATGTGCATCAGCCAGCCGAGCGCGACGGCGCGGTCGGCAGCGGCGGCTTTGGGGTCGCTGAACACGGCGTAGTTGAGCGCGAAGGCGTCGACGGCGTTGCCGTTGCGCCACGGCCAGATCGCCTTGGCCGGCGACACGACGCGCAGTTCGTAATGCCAGTCGGGGTGGTCCCATTTGCCGTCGGTGCCTTCGCCGACGCGGATGTCGTCGGGCCAGCGCGCCAGCCATTCGAACTGCGTGCGGGTGCGGGCGCTGCCGGTCAACCCGGCGGTCGCGGTATCGAGCCGCGCCTTGTCAGGGTGCGCGGCGATGATCGCCTCGATCTGCGGCAGCAGCTCGGGATGCTCGCGCACCAGCGTGTCATAGGCGATGGCGCCGGTGGTCATATGGCCGGGTTGCGACCACGCCAGCACCGGTACGGCGATCAGCAGTAGCGCTGCAGCAAGGAACGGTCGCAGGTTCATGCTGCGCAACATAACCGCGCGAAGGGCATGCGCCAGCATTAGTTGCGCACCCCCAGAAACGACAGCAGATGCACCCCCAGGAACAGCATCCCGACCAGCGAGACGAACATCAACGCGTGCCACGGCACCAACGCCAGTCCGCCATGCGGGGTGCGGCGCCGTCGGGCATCGCCCCAGCGCGCCAGCAGCATCAGCACGACCGCGACGGCAAACAGGGCGATGGTCGTTTCGCGGTCCAAAGCACATCTCCGTGCAACTGCGGCGCTCTGCCGCGACGCACTCCATTGCATTATCGCGCCGCGCATAGCATCTGTAGCGCCACCTGCAAGTCATTCGCAGCAACCCTTTCGAATCGAGGCTCCGCCATGACACGTTCGTATCTGACGCTCGCGCTTGCCGCGTTGATTGCCACGCCGGTTGTTGCCGCACCCGCGGTCGATCCGGCGCTGACCGCCGCGATCGACGGCCCGCAGCGTTCGGCCGCCAACAAGGCGCGCGACGCCTACCGCCACCCGGCGGAGACGCTGACCTTCTTCGGCCTGAAGCCCACCCAGAATGTCGTCGAAATCTCGCCGTCGGCGGGCTGGTACACCGAAATCCTCGCGCCCTACCTCAAGCCCAAGGGCTCATACACCGCCGCCGGCAGCGACCCTGCCGCCAGTGAACGCGCCGCCAAGGGCGTCGCGGCGTTCCAGGCCAAACTGACCGCCGACCCCGCCGCCTATGACAAGGTCAAGGTCGGCGTGTTCGCCAAGGGCGTCTATGACAAGGCGACGCCGGCGGGCAGCGCCGACATGGTGCTGACCTTCCGCAACGTCCACAACTGGTACATCGGCGGCTTCGCGCCCGAAGCCTTCAAGGCGTTCTACGCGATGCTCAAGCCCGGCGGCACGCTCGGCGTCGTCGAACACCACCTGCCCGAATCGATGCCCGACGCGATGCAGGAAAAGTCCGGCTACATGAAGCAGTCGACGGTGGTGAAACTCGCCGAAGCCGCCGGCTTCAAGCTGGTCGGCACGTCGAACGTCAACGCCAACCCCAAGGATACCCACGACTATCCCAAGGGCGTCTGGACGCTGCCGCCGAACTACGCCGAAGGCGAAACCGACAAGGCGAAATATGCCGCGATCGGCGAATCGGACCGCATGACGCTGAAGTTCGTGAAGCCGAAGTAAGGTAGAGCGAAGGGCCTCCGGCGGGCAGGCCTGAGGCCTGCACCCATATGAAGAACAACGTCGTCATTCCCGCGTAGGCGGGAATCCATTCCGACGCCGCCGCATGGATTCCCGCCTACGCGGGAATGACGACGGTCTAGTTTGATTGAATATAATCGGGTGCAGGCCTCAGGCCTGCCCGCCGGAGGCTCTTAGCCCTACTTCTTCGCCAGCGCTTCGAGCTGCGCCTGCAGTGCCGCAAGCTGTGCCTTCACGGCAGCGAGTTCGGTGGCATCGGGCTTGGCGTCGGCCTTGGTTTCGACCTTGCCGCCGCGGGCGGCGCGGCCGGTCAGCATGTCGGCGGCGGCCTGAAACATCGCCATATTCTGCTTGGCGAGTGTTTCGAACGGCTTGAACGCCACGCCGCCGAAGGCGCCGGCAACGGCGTCGCGGAACTGCGCCTGGTTCTTGGCGAAGGCTTCCATCGAGGCTTCGAGGTAGTGCGGCACCATCGACTGCATCGAATCGCCGTACATCGAAATCAGCTGGCGCAGGAACGGCACCGGCAGCATCGTCTGGCCGCGGCCTTCCTCGTCCATGATGATCTGCGTCAGCACGCTGCGCGTGATGTCCTCGCCGGTCTTGGCATCGACGACCTGGAAGTCCCGGCCTTCGCGTGTCATCGTGCCGAGGTGATCGAGCGTGATGTAGCTCGAGCTTTCGGTATTGTAGAGCCGCCGGTTGGCGTACTTCTTGATGATGACGGGTGCTGCGGCAGAAGCTTCGGTCTGGGCCATGGGCAAATCCAATCGAGTGCGAAATGCTGCAATAGCACAGCCGCTTGTTGCACTGCAACGCAGCCTTCGCACCTGCTGTGCGCCTGTGTGCTTCCAAAGCCGCGCGAAGGCGTTTAGCGTGTGCAGCATAGGAATCACCGGAGACCCGCCATGACCGACATCGTCATCACCGCCGCCAAGCGCACTGCCGTCGGCAGCTTCATGGGGGCGTTCGGCAGCGTGCCGGCGCACGAACTCGGCGCGCAGGCGATCCGCGCCGCGCTGGCGCAGGCCGGCGTCGATCCGGCCGAGGTTTCCGAAGTCATTCTGGGGCAGGTGCTCACCGCCGGCCACGGCCAGAACCCGGCGCGCCAGGCGTCGATCGCCGCGGGCATCGCCGTCGAAACCCCGGCGTACGGCGTCAACCAGGTCTGCGGCAGCGGCTTGCGCGCCGTCGCACTCGGCGCGCAGGCGATTGCCAATGGCGACGCCGGCATCATGGTCGTCGGCGGGCAGGAAAGCATGAGCCTGTCGATGCATGCGCAGGGTCTGCGCGCCGGCACTAAGATGGGCGCGCTCGAACTCATCGACACGATGATCAAGGACGGGCTGTGGGACGCCTTCAACGGCTATCACATGGGCATCACCGCCGAGAATGTTGCCGAACGCTACCAGATCGGCCGTGCCGCACAGGATGAATTCGCCGTCGGCTCGCAGCACAAGGCGAGCGCCGCACGCGCCAGCGGCCGCTTCAAGGACGAAATCGCGCCGGTCACTGTCAAGGGTCGCAAGGGCGACACCGTCATCGACACCGATGAATATATCCGCGACGGCGCCACCATCGAAGCGATGGCCGGCCTCAAGCCGGCGTTCAAGAAGGACGGCAGCGTCACCGCCGCCAACGCCAGCGGCCTCAACGACGGCGCCGCGGTGCTGGTGCTGATGTCGGCGGCAGAGGCTGCGAAACGCGGCGCCACCGTGCTCGGTCGCATCGCCAGCTTCGCCTCGGTCGGCGTCGATCCGTCGGTGATGGGCATCGGCCCGGTGCCGTCATCGCGGCGCGCGCTCGAAAAGGCCGGCTGGTCGGTCGCCGATCTCGACCTGATCGAGGCCAATGAAGCGTTCGCCGCACAGGCGCTCGCGGTCGGCCAGGAACTCGGGCTTGATCCGGCGAAGCTCAACGTCAACGGCGGCGCCATCGCCATCGGCCACCCGATCGGCGCCTCGGGCGCCCGCGTGCTGACGACGCTGCTCTACGAAATGGCCAAGCGCGACGCCCGCAAGGGGCTGGCGACATTGTGCATCGGCGGCGGCATGGGCATCGCCATGTGCATCGAACGCTAGGCGGTAGCCCGCCGCCATGCCGACGCTCGATCCGGCGCGACCTGCGGCCGCGCTCGAAGCCGGCGGTGATACCGCGCGGCTGCTGATTGCCGGGCGCCCGCCCGCCAAGCTTGCCGAGCCCGACGAAGTGCATTTCGAACGCATCGTCCGGCTGGCGTGGCCGGGGCAGGTCGGGCCGGTGACCGCCGACCCGACGCGGCTGCCGTTTGTCGAGGCGATGTTCGACCGCGTGCTGCTGACCAGCCAGCTACCCCGCGCCCGCGCCCGCACCGACCTGCGCGAACTGTGGCGCATCATGGCGCCCGCCGCACTGGCGCTGCTCGCCATCAAGGCACGGCGCTGGTGGCAGCCGGTCGGCTGGACGCAGGCCGATCTGGCGCAGGCGCTCGATGATGCGATGTTCGTCACGCACGACTGGCGGGTTGCGACCTTGCCCAAACGCTGGCACCTCGTGCTCGTCGGCAAGGCCGACGGGCTGCGGCCGGCTGCGGTTCAGGCAGCAACTGTGACAGCGCCGGTGGCCGCAACCAATCTCGGCCGCGCGGCGCATCAGGGGGAAGACGGGCAGTGAGCGTGGACTACGAAAAACTGGCAAAGATGAGCAGCCTCGTGCCGTTCCCCGCCTATCTGGGGTTTGAGGTCAAGCGCAGCGACCGCGACTGCGTTGTCGTCGAAATCGTGCTGCGCCCCGAATATTGCACGATGGGCGGCACCGCGCACGGCGGCTTCCTGATGGCGCTCGCCGACTTCACCGGCGCGATCGGCGCGATGGAAGTGCTGCCCGAAGGCGCCACCAGCACCACCACGGTCGAAAGCAAGACCAACATGATCGGCGCCGCACCGGCGGGCGCACTGATGCGCGCCACCGCAACGCCGCTGCACATCGGCCGCCGCACCTCGGTATGGACAACGCGCATCGAAACCGACGCCGGCAAGCTGATCAGCGTGACGACGCAGACGCAGATGGTGCTTTGACGCGGCGGCTCACACCGAAATGTTGAGCGTCACCCTGTCGCCTTCGACCAGCTTCTGCGCCTTGCGCACCGCGGCCTTGACCGGCAGCAGATAGCCCTGCACGTCCTTGCTCGGGAACACCGACGTCTGCCAGCGCGTCTCGCCGATGCTGACGTTGACGTATACCGACCCCCAGGCCGCGCTGCGCCCCGGCGATGCGGCGCGAATGGCATCGGCCACGGCGCCGTCGATGGTGACGAAGTGCCAGGCCGTCGATGTCGGCGTGCCGTCCTTGGCCTTGCCGCGCCACAGCCATAGCGGACCGGTAAAGTCCCAGCTGCCGCCCTCGGCCAGCGTGGCGCCAAGCTCCTCGCGCAGGAAGCGGATCAGTTCGGGATCGCTGGGCAGCTCGTTGGCGCTCATGGTGCCGCGCTTCAGCTCGGGGTCGGCAGCCGCTCGGCAAGGTCGATGCCCTGCGCGGCGAACTCCTTGATCAGCGCCAGCGTCACGCCCTGCCGCGCATCCATGAACACCACATAGTCGGCGACATCGGTGTGGAAGACGATTTCGACTTCGCAGGCATCGAGCGTGACGCGGGTGATGTGCGCGCGTTCGAAGCGGCAGTGCGGCCGGCCCTTGACCGCATCCTCGGCCATGTCGGGCACCAGCGCGAGCTTGGCCGCGGGCGTGTCGAGCGACAGGTTGAGCGTCATCACGATGCGGCGTGCCTCGATGCGGCGCAGGTTCGAAATCTGCATGTCGAGCAGGTTCTTGTTCGACACCACGACCTGCTCGCCCGACAGCGCGCGGATGCGCGTGGTCTTGAGCCCGATCGCCTCGACCGTGCCGGTGACAGTGCCGAAGCTGATGGTGTCGCCGGCGCGGAACGGCCGGTCGAACAGGATCGACAGCGCCGCGAACAAGTCGCTGAAAATGCCCTGTGCCGCGAGGCCGATGGCGATGCCGCCGACACCCAGACCGGCGACCAGCGCGGTGACGTTGATGCCGAGATTGTCGAGCACCAGGATGATCGCCAGCGTCCAGATCACGACGTTCACCAGGATGGTGATGATGCCCATGGCGGACGCCAGCGCCTGCGCGTCCTCGTCATCCTCGGCGCCCTTGCGCTCGACCATCGCGAGGATCAGCGCGCGCGCCCAGACCGCGGCCTGGAACACCGCCGAGATGGTGAAGATGACATGGATGACGCTGGTGACGGCTTCGGGCGGCGCGATGAAACGAATGACGATGCGGGCGGCGAGCGCCGCCATGAAGAACGCCGATGTCTGGCCGAGCAACCGGTTGGCGAAGCCGCGCCACGAGGTGATCTTCGCGTCGCTGCCGATCAGGCGGTTGGCAACCCAGCGCAACAGATAGAAGAACGCGAACAGTCCGAAGCCGGCGCCGAACGCCACCAGCGCGTTGATGCTGTCGGTGAGGAACCAGTGGTAGACAGTCTCCGACACGTCATGGAGCTGCTTGGGCAGGTCGACCAGGTCTTCGGTGAGGCCTGAGTCGGCGGGCGCTGCGGCGGGTTTCGGGGCGGCGGTGACAGTCATGTGCTGACTTCTAGCGCAGAAGAACGCGCGCGCCTATGCTCGCCGGAAAGTGCGTCAGGGGAGGTCAAAAATGCCGCAAACCATCCGCGAATTGTCGCTGCGCAGCGACCGCCACACCAGCTTCTACCTCGACTGCGGCAACCCCGACGGCGTGCCGATGATCTTCGTCCACGGTTGGCCCGAACTATCGATTTCGTGGCGCCACCAGCTGCCGGTGTTCGCCGGGCTGGGCTTCCGCGCGGTGGCGCCCGACATGCGCGGCTATGGCCGTTCGCGCGTGCATCCGCGCCACGAAGACTATGCGCTCGAACACATCGTCACCGACATGATCGAACTGCTCGATGCGCTCGGCGCCGAAAAGGCGGTGTGGGTCGGGCATGACTGGGGTTCGCCGGTGGTTTGGGCGATCGCGCAGCAGCACCCTGACCGCTGCCACGGCGTCGCCAGCCTGTGCGCGCCGTATTTGCCCGAAGGCCTGTCGGTCGAGGCGGCGCTGCCCTACGCCGACCGCAACTTGTACCCCGAAGACCGGTTTCCGGCGGCGCAATGGGATTACATGCTGTTCTACCGCGAGAATTTCGCCGCCGCGCACCAGGCGTTCGATGCCGACCCGCGGGCGTTCGTGCGGCTGGCGTTCCGCGCCGGGGACGCGGCGGTGGTCGGCCAGCCGGCGATGACCGCGATGGTGCGTGCGCAGGGCGGCTGGTTTGGGCCGGGCGCGCCGGCGCCGGCACTGCCGCGCGACGAAACCGTGCTGACGCAGGCCGACGAGGATGCCTATACCGAAGCGCTGACGCGCAACGGCTTCTTCGGCCCCGACAGCTGGTACATGAATGCGCCGGCCAACGCCGCCTATGCCGAACGTGCGCGCGCCAACTGGCAGCTGCAGATGCCGGTGCTGTTCGCGCACGCACGCTACGACAATGTCTGCGAGACGCTGGTATCGCGGCTCGCCGAGCCGATGCGCGCGCATTGCGCCAACCTGACCGAAACGGTCGTCGATTCGGGGCACTGGATGGCGCAGGAGCAGCCCGTGGCACTCAACGCCACGCTGGCGAAATGGTGCGCCGCGCAGTTCGGCGGCCTGTTCTGAACGGACTGCTTCCTCCCTCTCCCCACTAGGGAGAGGGGACGAATGCGCGATTTATCTTGACATAACGAACCTAATCGGTTATCAGGTCAATCAAGGCGGCGAGGAATGGGAGTTCCTCGTCCAACCTGTCCGGGCTCACGATCGCCACTTGCGTACCCGG
>CALDHQ010000002.1 GCA_937894055.1 uncultured Polymorphobacter sp. | reverse complement strand
CGCTCGGCGCCGTCATCGGCAGCTCGATCGACAAGGGGCAGGTGACCTGCCGCTAACGCAAGGCTTGCCCCTCCCGCTTGACGGGAAGGGGCAAGCCGGTGCGTGTGGTCAGGCGGTCGCTGCGTCCCGTGTGCGACGGCGGCGCAGCATCGAGCCGGTCAGGCCGAAACCGGTGATCAGCATTGCCCAGCTCGCAGGCTCGGGGACCGCCGCCGCGCTTTCGGTGACGGTCAGTGTGATATCGACCCCATAGTCGCGGATATGATGGACGCCGACCGTGGTGAACGCACCGTGTTCGAAGTAGTTGTACAAGGTGTTGATCGCGCTCGGGTTGTTGTCGTAGTGCCGGCGATATTCGAGGACATCGGCATCGCCGGGACCGACGCCGCTGCGGAATACTTGCGCGTCGCAGATTTCTCCAGGCCAGTTGACGCACGAATCAAGCCCGGCTTCGGGCGCGGTCACGTTGCCGCGGACGAAGTCGGGTGTGGTCCAGGTGAATCCCAGCGGGATGCCATTGACGGGCAAGACATATTTATAGGTCACGACCGCTTGTGCGGGAACAGCGGCAAACATCAGCGCAAACGCGGCGAGCGGCAGCAAAATGGTGCGCATGGTCGGCAAATCCTTCTGAAATTCTGACAAAGTCGCGGTTTGTGCCGGTTATTGGCCTCACCGCCTTTGGTGCCGCATTGACTAGGGCGCTGCGGCGCGTAGTCACAGAGGGTAAAAGCTTGAATTTTCCGCTTTTCATTCGGCCACAACCGGCGCACCCGTCCCGGACCTCCCCTACCTCCGGAAACCCCGCGCATGGACAACCCGCCCGACGCCATCGCGCTCGTCACGCCGCTGGATCCCGGCGCCGATGCCGATGCGCTGATGGCCGGGCTCGACCGCGATTTCCTGGCCGCCAACATGCGCGTGCTGCCTTTGCAGCCGCGCGCACGGCTGACAGTCGGGCGTATCCTCGGTGCCGCGTATGCGATTGGACGCCGCGGCAGTCGCGACGAGTTGACGCTTGACGCGGTCGCGGCGGCGGCGAATGTCCGGCTCGGCACGGTGTACCGTTATTTTTCGACGCCCGACGATCTGCTCCGGACGATCGTGCGGCTATGGGCGGCGCGGCGGCTGGCGGTCTATCGGGCCCGGCTAGACGATGTCCGGTTCGACAGCATCGATGTCGTGGTCGAACATCTGGCCAGCGGCACCGAACGCATGCTCGCCAGCTATTCGTCCGAGGCAGCAGTCTCGGGCCGGATCAAGCATTGGCTGCTGCGCGATTTTCATGTGATGCCGCACGGTGAATACTGGGCGCTGGCCGGCGATATTCGCGACAAGATGGTGCGTGACGGCCTGATTCTGGACGGCGTCGACGCGCAGGCGCGGCTGGCGATGGCGTTTGCCAGTGCCAGCGCGCTCGTCAAGATGGTGCTGCTCAACGCCCCGCAGATGCGCGACAGCGCGCATTTGCGCGACCAGCTGCGCACGACGTTGCGCGACGCGCTAACACCCGCCGCCTGACGGCCGCGGGTGCTGCTTAATCGGCCTAGCGGCGCGTCTTGACCGCGACGCTTTCGGGCAATTCCTCGCCGAACACGCGCTGGTAATATTCGGCCACGATGCTGCGTTCGGCCTCATCGCACTTGTTGAGGAAGCTGACGCGAAACG
>CALDHQ010000001.1 GCA_937894055.1 uncultured Polymorphobacter sp. | reverse complement strand
TTGGCGTGACTGGAGTTCAGACGTGTGCTCTTCCGATCTGACGAACGGCACGGTACGCGACGCGCGCGGGTTGACTTCGATGAGGTAGACCAGCCCGTCCTTGACCGCGAACTGGATGTTCATCAGCCCGCGGACGTTGAGCGCGCGCGCCAGCAACGCCGTCTGGCGCTCGATTTCGGCGATGATCGCGGGTGCCAGCGAGTGCGGCGGGATCGAGCACGCCGAATCGCCCGAATGGACGCCGGCTTCCTCGATATGTTCGAGCACGCCTGCGACGAACACCGTCTCGCCGTCAGCCAGCGCATCGACATCGACTTCGGTGGCGTCGCGCAGATACTGGTCGATCAGCACCGGCGTATCGCCCGACACGCGCACCGCTTCGCGGATATAGGTATCGAGCTGCGCGGTGGTTTCGACGATTTCCATCGCGCGGCCGCCGAGCACGTAGCTCGGCCGCATCAGCACCGGATAGCCGATGCGTTCGGCGACTTCGACGGCTTCGTCACGCGAGCGCGCGATGCCGCCGGTCGGCTGGCGCAGGCCGAGTTCCTCGACCAGCGCGGCGAAACGCTCGCGGTCTTCGGCCAAGTCGATGTTGTCGGGCGAGGTGCCGAGGATCGGGATGCCGGCGTCCTTCAGGCGCTGCGCCAGCTTGAGCGGCGTCTGGCCGCCGAACTGGACGATGACGCCGACCAGCGTGCCGGCGTCCTGCTCGCGCTTCAAGACTTCGAGCACGTCCTCGCCGGTCAGCGGTTCAAAATACAGCCGGTCCGAGGTGTCATAGTCGGTCGACACCGTTTCGGGGTTGCAGTTGATCATGATGGTTTCGTAGCCGGCCTCATCGAGCGCGAAGCAGGCGTGGCAGCAGCAATAGTCGAACTCGATGCCCTGGCCGATGCGGTTGGGGCCACCGCCGAGGATGACGACCTTGCGCTTGTCCGTCGGCGCGCTTTCGCATTCGGGGGTGCCGAAGCTCGGCGCTTCATAGGTCGAGTACATGTACGGCGTCTTCGCCTCGAACTCGGCGGCGCAGGTGTCGATGCGCTTGAACACCGGGTGCAGGCCGAGGTGGTGGCGGGTGTTCGCCACTGCGGCTTCGGTCAGGCCCGACAGTTTGGCGAGGCGTGCGTCCGAAAAGCCCATCGCCTTCAAGGCGCGCAACGGCGCCAGCTCGCGCGGCAGGCCGTGCGTCGCGACCTGCGCCTCGGCGGCGATGATTTCGGCGATGCGTTCGAGGAACCATGGCTCGTAGTGGCTGATGGCGTTGATGCGTTCGACGCTGAAGCCGCTGCGCAGCGCCTGCGCGATGATCAGCAGCCGGTCGGGGCCGGGGATGCCGAGCGCGGCGGCGATTTCGTCTTCGCTGGCATCGACGAGCGCTTCGACTTCGTCAAAGCCGGTGAGGCCGGTCTCCAGCCCGCGCAGCGCCTTCTGGACGCTTTCGGCGAACGTCCGCCCAATCGCCATGACTTCGCCGACCGACTTCATCGCGGTGCCGAGCAGCGCTTCGGCGCCCTTGAACTTTTCAAAGGCGAAGCGCGGAATCTTGGTGACGACATAGTCGATCGTCGGTTCGAACGCCGCGGGCGTCGCGCCGGTGATGTCGTTCATGATCTCGTCGAGCGTGTAGCCGACCGCGAGCAGCGCCGCGACCTTGGCAATCGGGAAGCCGGTGGCCTTGGACGCCAGCGCCGACGAGCGCGACACGCGCGGGTTCATTTCGATGACGACCAGGCGGCCGTCCTTGGGATTGACCGCGAACTGGACGTTCGAGCCGCCGGTTTCAACGCCGATCTCGCGCAAGGTCGCGATGCTCGCGTTGCGCATGATCTGGTATTCCTTGTCGGTGAGCGTCAGCGCCGGCGCGACGGTGATGCTGTCACCGGTGTGGACGCCCATCGGATCGATATTCTCGATGCTGCAGATGATGATGGCGTTGTCGTTTTTGTCGCGCACCACCTCCATCTCATATTCTTTCCAGCCGAGCACCGATTCCTCGATCAGCACTTCGGTGGTCGGCGAGGCGTCGAGCCCGCCGGTGACGATATGGACGAATTCCTCGCGGTTATAGGCGATGCCGCCACCGGTGCCGCCCATGGTGAACGACGGCCGGATGATCGACGGTAGGCCAACAACATCAAGCGCTTCCAAAGCTTCGGCAATGGTGTGCGCGATGCGCGACTTCGGCGATTCAAGCCCGATCTTGTCCATCGCGTCGCGGAACTTCAGCCGGTCTTCGGCCTTGTCGATGGCTTCGGCGTCGGCGCCGATCAGCTCGACACCGAACTTCGCCAGCGTACCGTCATGGTGCAGCGCCAGCGCCGTATTGAGCGCAGTCTGCCCACCCATCGTCGGCAGCACGACCATCTTCTCGCCGGGGTGGCTGGCACGTTCGGCAGCGATGATCTTGGCAACCACGGCCGGCGTGATCGGCTCCACGTAAGTCGCGTCGGCCATGTCGGGGTCGGTCATGATCGTCGCCGGGTTCGAATTGACCAGCACGATGCGGTAGCCCTCGGCCTTCAGCGCCTTGCACGCCTGCGTCCCCGAATAGTCGAACTCGCACGCCTGCCCGATGATGATCGGGCCGGCGCCGATGATGAGGATCGAGTCGATGTCAGAACGTTTGGGCATCAGTTTTTCCGGTCCGCCGGCGCCCGCAGGCGCAATTCATGGTCGATAGCGCGCGACACGCCGTCGAGATTGGTGGCAATGTCAGCGTTGGTGAAGCGCAACACCAGGTAGCCGATCGCTGTCATGGCAGCGTCGCGTCTCGCGTCATAAGCCGCACTATTGTCATGCGAGCGACCATCCAGTTCGACAACAAGCTTCTCACGTCGTGCAGCGAAATCGGCGATATACGACCCGATCACTACCTGCCGCGCGAACTTCCAGCCGTTCAGATGCTTGGCACGCAACATCTTCCAGACAATGGCCTCGGGCACTGACATCGCCGACCGCATCGATTTCGCCCGCGCGCGCAAATCTGCCACCTCCCCCCGCCGGGGGGAGGTCGGACTCGGCCCAGCCGAGCCGGGAGAGGGGCACGCCGGCCCAACCGCCGCTGCTGGTGCTTGATCAAGGACGTCGACACCCGCAGCACGGGCGCCCCCTCTCCCCAGCCCTCCCCCCGGCGGGGGGAGGGAGCCGGTTGGCGCGTGCGTCATGCTTTCGTCTTCGCTTCGCAGCCCCAGCCGTCATATTCGACGCCGTGGCTGACTTCGATTTCGAGCGCCTTGCGGGTCAGTGCCGCCATCGCATCAGGTTGCGTGGTGCCGTCGATCTGCAGGTCGATGGCGCTATCGCCGTCTTCATAGGCGCCGAAGCCGACAAAGCGGAAACCCAGCGCCTCGACATCGGCGCGCAGGGCCTGCACGGCTTCCTCGCTGCCCTTGAAATGCACGTCGATCGGGCGGACCAGCGTCGCGATATCGCCGTTCGCCGCGAGGTCTTCGAGGACTTCGCTGTCGGCGGCGATTTCCATCGCGAACTTCATCAGGTCGATGGGGGCTTCGGGAATGCCGCTCATTTGCGCAGCCCTGCGACAAACTTTTCGAACAGATAATGGCTGTCCTGCGGGCCGGGCGAGGCTTCGGGGTGGTACTGGACGCTGAACGCCGGCTTGTCGGTGAGCTCCAGCCCCGCCAGCGAGCCATCGAACAGGCTGAGGTGCGTCGGGCGCGCATTCGCCGGCAGCGTTTCGGTTTCGACCGCGAAGCCGTGGTTCATGCTGGTGATCTCGACGCGGCCGTCGCTCAGGCGCTGGACCGGATGGTTGGCGCCGCGGTGGCCCTGGAACATCTTGACGGTCTTGGCGCCCACCGCCAGCCCGAGCATCTGGTGGCCGAGGCAGATGCCGAACAGCGGCTTGCCCGTCGCCAGCCACGCCTGGATGACCGGCACCGCATAGACGCCGGTCGCGGCGGGGTCGCCGGGGCCGTTCGACAGGAACAGGCCGTCGGGCTTGTGCGCCATGATGTCATCGAAGCTCGCGGTCGCGGGCACCACGGTGACGCGCGCGCCGGCGGCGACAAGGTTGCGCAGGATGTTGCGCTTGATGCCGTAGTCGATGGCGACAACGTGCGGGCCGGCTGGATTGGCGGCGTGGGTGGCATAGCCCTGCCCCAGCGTCCACAGCCCGTCGTCCCAGGTGTAGCTCTGCGTTGCCGACACGTCCTTCGCGAGGTCCATGCCTTCGAGGCCTGGCCACGCCTTGGCGCGCGCCAGCAGCGCCGGAATGTCGAATTCGCCATTGGCGCTGTGCGCGATGACGGCGTTGGGGGCGCCCGCCAGCCGGATGCGGCGCGTCAGCGCGCGGGTATCGACGCCCGACAGCCCGATGCGGCCCCAGCTTGCCAGCCAGTCGTCGAAGCGCCCGGTGCTGCGGAAATTGGCGGCTTCGGAAATATCGGCGGCGACGATGCAGCCGAGCGCGTGCGGGTTGGTCGCTTCGACGTCTTCGGGGTTGGCGCCGACATTGCCGATGTGCGGGAAGGTGAAGGTGACGATCTGCCCGGCGTACGACGGGTCGGTCATGACTTCCTGATAGCCGGTCATCGCGGTGTTGAAGCAGACTT